>BJGO01000068.1 GCA_014190535.1 Bacteroidota bacterium
TACCAAATGGCTGTGACAGTATCGTGACGCTGGACTTAACGATCAACAATACGCTCACCGGCACTGATGTACAGACTCATTGCAATACCTACACCTGGATTGATGGCAATACTTACACAACAAGCACAAACACGCCAACATTCACGATTACTTTACCAAATGGCTGTGACAGTATTGTAACACTGGACTTAACGATCAACACACAATTAAGCACAGACATAAACGCACAGCTATGTGCCGGACAGAATTATATGCTACCTGACGGGACCACAACGACAACATCGGGTAATTATACCTTCGACTATACATCATCGGGGGGCTGTGATTCAACCGTAACCGTAACACTTACGGTTAATCAGGCGCCACAACTCAACATCGTTACCACAAACACCACGTGCGGACAGAATAACGGAGGCCTGGTGTTAACGGCAAACGGCGCTACCTCATATCAGTATCAATGGAGCACGGGTGCTACAACACAGAACCTGACCAACCTGCCACCGGCCTCTTATACGGTAACGGTAACGGATAACAACGGATGTACGGCAAGCGCAACGACCAATATCAATGGATCGGTCGGCGTAACACTAAACAGCACCATAGTAACCACCATATGCGGTCTGGATACAGGCTCTATAGATGTGACCGTAAACAGCGGCGTGGGACCATACAGCTATGCGTGGAATACGGGTGCCACGACACAGGACATAGCCAATCTGGGGGCCGGAGTCTATATCGTAACGGTAACGGATGCCACCGGGTGCCAGGGAATAGACACCTCGGCAGTGACGTGCGATGCGCCACCACCGTGCCTGCTGACGGCGGGCCTGCTGACGGTCAATGCCACGTGCTTCAACAATTGCAACGGACAGCTGGAGCTTATTATCAATAATGCGGTCAACCCGGTAACCATATCGTGGAACACAGGAGGCACCGGACAGATACAAAACGGATTATGCGACGGGAACTACTCGGTAACGGTTACCGATGCGAACGGATGCACGGCAACAGCAAATGCCAATATCAGCGAACCGGACAGCTTAACCCTGAACGCCGGTGTGACCAATGTAGATTGCAATGGCACCTCGACGGGAGCCATCAGCATAAACGCGAGTGGGGGTACCGCGCCGTATACGTATCAGTGGAGCAACAACAGCACCAATCAGAACCTGACCGACATCACGGCCGCAGTATACAGCGTAACGGTAATCGACGCCAACACGTGCACGGCATCATTAACGGAGATCATCAGCGAGCCCAATGCCCTGATATACAGCGCAAGTGGGACAGACGAGAACTGCAATCAGGGCAATGCAACGGCAACAGTAAACGTAATTGGGGGTGTACAGCCGTATAGTTTTGAATGGAGCAACGGACAGAGCGGCAGTTCGATCAATAATGTGAACGGGGGCGTCTATCAGGTAACGTTAACGGATGGGAACCAGTGCACGGCAGAAATCAATATTACGATAGACAATATAGCGGGCGACACCATAACGTTGAGCACGACGTCGGCAGCGCTGTGCGAAGGATCAATCGTTGATGTTACGGCAACGGGGATGCAGCAATATACGTGGAGTCCGGTGGCAGGACTGAGCAACAGCAGCGGCACGGCAGTAACGATATATGCGGTGCAGAGCACAACCTATCAGGTGTCGGGAACCGATGCGAACGGATGTATCGATACAGCCTACTTCAACCTGACGGCACATCCGTATGCCGAGGCGATATTTAGTGGAGACAGCGTGTCGGGTTGCACACCACTTACGGTAAACTTCAGCAATGGCAGCACGAATGCCGATGCTTATCAATGGAACTTTGGAAACGGATATTCATCAAACGAGGTAACTCCATCAGCAACATATACAACCGGCGATTACAATGTGTCATTGATTGCCTACTCACCGTATGGTTGTAATGATACATTGACTCTTTATAATTACATTCATGCATATCCTGTTCCTACTGCAGACTTTACATCAACTCCTGAACCCGGAACCGTGCTTGAGGTAAAAGATGCGACGATCACATTTGTAAACTTGTCGCAGGGTGCAACGGCATATGAATGGTACTTTGGGGACGGGGGAATGGATTCGGTAAAGAATCCGGTACATAAGTACGAGGCTGATTCCTTATTTGAGGTGATGCTGATCGCCATCAGCGGACAGGGGTGTGCCGACACGGCGTATCGGTACGAGCAGATCGTGCCGGATGGAGTGGTATTTATCCCGAACACCTTCACGCCGAATGGAGATGGGAAGAACGATGTGTTCCGGGTATATGGCAAATCAATAAAGAATATAGATATGCGTGTTTATGACCGCTGGGGTAAGGAGGTATATCAAGCATCTGAATTGGATCCGGTTTGGGATGGTACTTCGGCCGGAAGAATAATGAACACTGCTGTATTTGTTTATTATGCGCGTATTGAATTTATGAATGGCACAATCTGGGAACGCAAAGGCGATGTTACGTTATTGCGATAAGCAATAATTATGTAGTAATTAATTTTTATTTGTATATAATATAATTAATTTCACAGCTAAAATCCAAACCCCTTGATGTTTATGAAATTTTTCTTGACTTTATTTTTAGTGACACTTTCAGTATTTGCCTATGCTCAAAATCCATGTGGCTATGAAAGGGCACTAAAAGAACAATTAAAAGATCCTCTGTTTAAAGTGCAATATGAAAAAGAACAGGATCAGGTTTTAAATGAGTATCTGAGGATACAACAACAAGGCAGAAACAGCCGCAACGTAATCACCATACCGGTTGTCGTTCATATACTTTACCGAAAACCGCAAGGACTTGCTAATCTCACCTACGATCGGATTAAATCACAGATTGAGGCATTAAATAAATATTTTGATGGAGCTACTATTTTCAACGAAATCACAAATTCTCATCCATACTATAAAGCGGGTTTCTCGGCAGATTGTGATATTCAATTTGTATTGGCTAACAAGGACCCTAATGGAAATCCAACTACAGGAGTAGTTCGGAAACGAATAAATGCTTTTTTACCTGATGATAAACTCTACACGGATGATGTTACAGGAGGCAGTACCGCTTGGAACACACAAAAATATCTGAACATTTATGTGGTATCTCAACTAAAAGAGGATGATCTTGGTGTGTATTACCCCAGTAGCCCCGGCGAACTCACAGATGTGGTATTTGTTAAAGCAAATTCATTTGGCAAGGACTCGGAAAATATTAATGCTTATAACGGACAGACTTGCGCCCATGAAGTGGGGCATTGGTTGTCTCTTGAACACATCTTTGGTTTTGAGGATACCACCAACACATTTTGTGGCAGAGACTTGATATACGATACTCCCCCGCAAACGGACAATTCATACAGCTTAGGTTTTGTTAATGGCACACAATTACAACAGGATAATTGCGCCTTAGATGTAATCATAAACAACTTGTCAGGAGCTCAACATATTGTTTTTGATGACAAGTATAAAAGAGGGTTATTTGGGTCATCATCCGGATTAGGTTTTTTTCAGAGCTCCCCAATCAATAATAATTCTATAACAGGAATTATACCGTATAACGACAATGCATTGAATTGGAGCAATCCGGGCACCAATTTATGGTATCCCTGCGGAAGCTGCACAACCAAGACCGTACGGGACATTATCCGTACGAAAGATGGTACGTACTGGATTGCTATGGCCGCAAATGGTGCTCAGGCAAAAGGTGGCGGCATATTCAGTTGTAGCTGGGATACGGATCCCGGAATAGCATTTCCCACGCAACCCACGCTGAATTCTTCGCCAATTACAACCGATCAGGATGCTAGTTATTGTCGTGATTTAAGTGCTGATTCGGAGGGTAATATATATGGAGCTTTTAGCTTTTATTTATCAAATGTCACGCAAATTGAGGGCAAACTCGGCAAGTATACCAAGACTACATCAACTTGGCAAACTACCGATGTAGGCATGGCACCGGCCGGTTCTGGCGGCGTTTCTACACGAAATGTGCTTAATGTGCATTGTGATACGCTTAATAACGTTGTGTATGCGACTACACAACAGGCTTTTATTGGGGCTATTGCTTATGGCCCATACCTCCTTAAATACACTACCAATTTAGGCTTCTTGGCAAAAAAGGATTTTGTATCCGTTGGTAATATAAATTTCAGAGGCATTGCTACGGATAAATTGGGTAGAGTATGGGCAGTTTATAATTTTGGTACTTCTTCCGTATTAAAAGTTTATGACAATGCACTCAATGAGTTGTTGGATTATCCATTATCATCATTAGCAAATGTCAATGGCATTCAATATGATAAATTTGATAACATCTACATTCAAACACAATCTCAGATAATAGTGATTAACAAGGCTAGCGCCGTTAATAATCACGAAGATATTGTTGAATATACATCAACATCTTATAATACGCCATCATTTTTTAAAGAGAATGCTTTTGCACTTAATCTAAATGCTACCGGTTTAGCCATGGATAAAACCGGTGAAACCATTTATTGGACAGACGGTATTCAGATTAATCGGAGCAGAATACCATACAGAGCCAATAAAGGAGGTAGAATGTATAACAATATCATGGATTATTTAACTCCTGATTTATACTCGACAATTTTCACCGAGGGACAAAAAGACCGGATGCTTGCGACCATTCAAGCAAAAAGAAGCCAGATGTTAGCCTCGGATGGATATGTTAATGGCGGTTATTGCCCTGCCGGATTGCCACTCGCGGTTGTTGGTCTTCCTTATGTAACTAACCTTACCTGTAATGCCGTGAAAATACAATGGGACAAGAATCCCTGTGTGGATAGTTATACATTACGTTACAGAAAGAAGGGAACCACGGCCTGGAGTTTCAAGTGGAATATTCCGGCCACTAAAACCAGTTATGTGCTAAACGCCGTTAATGCTAGCCTTGAACCCGAAACGGCTTATCAGTATCAGGTGCTATGCAAAAAAGCGGGGTTCAGTGATTCGCAGTCAATCATAGGAGAATTTATCACTAAGTCGGTTGCAGATTGCAGAGACGATTTACTCGAGGAGGAAACAAATACGGCAACAGGTTCAGACATACTTATTTATCCGAACCCGAATTCAGGTAAATTCACTGTACGTTTGGAAGACAAAGGAGGGGATGATGACGTATTCATCCGAGTGATTAATCTCAGCGGCCAGATTGTCTATGAGACTCGTTATATCCTTGGTGAATCCGTAACGGCTATAGACTTAAATCTGGACGTTCCTGCAGGGTATTATAGCGTAATCGTGGTTAATCGTGCTAACAGCATCAGTAAAGGAATCATTATCAGCCGATAGATTGCATTGGTAACCCCATATCAAACAAAAGCAAATTCAATTCACGCTTACTTTACTATTTTTAAGCCCTAAAAATTTTTAAATATGGCTATGGAAATAACCGGTAAAGTGTTGCAAATCATGCAACCGGTAACCGGAGAAGGCAAAAACGGTTCCTGGAAAAAACAAGAATTTGTGATTGAGACCCTTGATCAGTATCCGAAAAAAGTGATCCTTCAGGTGTGGGGAGACAAAGTATCTGTTCTACAGAGCCTTAAGCCCGGCACCGAGGTTAAAGCATCATTTAATCCCGAGTCAAGAGAATATAACGGACGCTGGTACACCGATTTACGCGCTTGGCGGGTAGACGTAACCGGAGGATCCTCGTCTTCTTCTGATAACGCTTATCCGGTTTCAGCTCCCCAGGATTTCGATGCCCCATCGGTTCCTCCGGTTGAGTTTAAAGACGATCTTCCTTTTTAACTGACGGGCTATCGGAATATACATGCAAGAAGTACTGGATAGACTCCGTGCAATTAAAGACGAAATTCAACAAACGGCGATCAAGGACTCCGGGGAATTAGAACAATACCGTATTCGTTTTCTGGGTAGTAAGAACGTGTTAAAAGATATTTTTTCAGAGATGAAAAATATCCCACCCGCAGAGCGAAAGGCGTTCGGTGAACAAGTGAATGAAGTTAAACAGCTCGCAGAATCGGTTTACGATCAGAAGAAACAAGAACTTTCGGGCGCATCCAAATCCGGCATAAACAAACCCGACCTTACCTTACCCGGCGATGTTATTATTCCGGGTAGTCTCCATCCGGTTACTCTGGTTCGCAATCAGATAGTTGATCTCTTTGCACGCATTGGCTTTACAGTGGCTACCGGCCCCGATATTGAAGATGAGTGGCATAATTTCACGGCACTAAACACCCCGCCTGACCATCCGGCACGCGATATGACAGATACCTTTTATATCAGTGTAAATCCTGATGTGTTATTGCGTTCGCAAACATCAACGGTACAGGTAAGAACGATGGAGCAACAAAAGCCTCCTATTCGTATTGTGGCTCCGGGTCGCGTGTACCGGAATGAAACGATCTCCTATAAACATCACGTCTATTTTCATCAACTGGAAGGCTTGTACATTGACCGTAGGGTGTCCTTTGCTGATCTTAAGCAGACCCTTTACTTTTTTATCAAGGAGTTTTTTGGCGAGGATTTCAACATACGTTTTCGTCCCTCATACTTTCCATTCACGGAGCCCTCCGGCGAATTGGATATCGCTCATAAGAGCAGTACCAAATGGATGGAGATTTTAGGTTGTGGCATGGTACATCCTAACGTACTGAATAACTGCGGCATCGATTCCCGTGCATACTCGGGATTTGCCTTTGGCTTGGGCATTGAGCGTTTGGCCATGTTGAAATATGGAATTACCGATATCCGCACGTTGTACGATAATGACATCAGAGTACTGAAACAGTTTACTCACGCCTAAATAGAACCTGCATCTGGCCGTTCATCATTCAAACCGGTTTACTTATTTTCACGCCACATGAATTATGCAAGCTCCCAAACGTATACACTAAATCAGGCATCTGCTGATGATGCTTCAGATGTATTATCCGGTTTTCGTAATCAGTTTTATATACCTCAACATCATAACAGCGATTCTATATACCTAACCGGTAACTCTTTAGGCCTGCAACCCAAACAAACGGAGGCTTACATCAAACAGGAACTGAGCGACTGGGCTACGCACGGTGTCGAAGCACATTTTCGCGGTAAGCATCCTTGGTATTACTATCACCACTTTTGTGAGGAAGTACTTTCTGAACTTGTTGGCGCCCGGAAACAGGAGGTGGCGGCTATGGGCTCGCTCACCAATAATTTACATCTACTCCTGGTTTCATTTTACCGACCGGCAGGTCGCAAGTATAAAATACTTATGGAGGCTAATGCTTTTCCATCCGATCAGTATGCGATCGAATCGCAAGTTCGCTTTCATGGTTATCATCCCGATGATGCAATCATAGAGCTTGCACCAAGGCCCGGAGAACGTTTTTGGCGCACTGAGGATATTCTTCGCTGTATTGATGAACACCGCGATGAACTTGCTTTAGTACTGATGAGTGGTGTGAATTATCTGAACGGACAATTTTTTAACATCAGGGAGATAACCGCTCAAGCGCATCAACATCAGATCTTGGCAGGATTTGATCTCGCACATGCTATTGGCAACATACCCCTTCAGCTTCACGACTGGCAGGCCGACTTTGCCTGCTGGTGCAGTTATAAATATTTGAACAGTGGGCCGGGAGGTGTTGCCGGAATTTTTGTTCACGAGAGGCACGGTCATAATCCTTCACTGCCAAGATTTGCCGGATGGTGGGGTAACGATGAATCAACGCGTTTCGAAATGAAGAAAGGATTCCATCCACAACCGGGTGCGGCAGGCTGGCAACTGAGTAATGCCCCGGTATTACATATGGCCGCTCACCGGGCTTCACTCGACTTGTTTAAACAGGCCGGCATAAACCGTTTGAGAGCGAAGAGTGAAAAAATGACTCTTGTGCTTAAGCAGATTATAGATCAGTATAATCAGATGGCAACAGTCAGACTTCAGTGCATAACACCCGATGCCATGGATGAGCGTGGATGTCAGTTTTCTTTGATCGCATCCGAGCGTGGTAAAGAGGTATTTGACGTGTTGACCCAGCATGGTGTAATTGCCGACTGGCGAGAGCCTAATGTGATTCGCATGGCACCCGTTCCGATATATAACTCGTTCTTGGATTTGTACCGGCTAAAAGAAATACTTTTCAACCTTGCTAAATAATAATACAATGAGTTTACAGGCAGAACGAATTACAATATTAGGTTCAGGATTGGTAGGAAGCTTGCTGGCCATCTATTTGGCTAAACGCGGTTATCAGGTCGATATCTATGAGCGCAGACCGGATATGCGAAAAAATCGTGTTGCCGCCGGTCGTTCAATTAATCTTGCGCTCAGCGAGCGGGGCTGGACTGCGCTGGAGCAGGTGGGCATCCGCAAACAAATTGAGGATGTTGCCATTCCCATGTATGCCCGTATGGTGCATAATACCGATGGTTCGCTTTCCGGACAGCCCTATGGTAAAGATGGACAAGCCATTTACAGTGTGTCGCGTGGTGGTCTTAACTGCACCTTGATGGATTGTGCGGAGCGTTTCCCTAATATTTCAATTCACTTCAATCAGCGGATAGAGGATGTAAATCTTAAAGAAAAGCAGTTCGCCGTAATAAAAGAGGATGGCCAGGTTGATCGGATTAACTATGAAATTCTGTTCGGTGCCGATGGTGCTTTCTCTGCCCTGCGTGCCGCACTTCAGCGTACCGATCGGTTTGAGTATTCGCAATCATACATTGAGCATGGATATAAAGAACTGACCATACCGGCAGGTGATTCCGGATCGTTTCTGATGGAAAAAAATGCCTTGCACATATGGCCACGTAAAAATTTTATGCTTATAGCATTACCTAATCAGGATGGCTCCTTTACCTGTACCTTATTTTTTCAGTTTGATGGAGAGGAGTCATTTAGTCGTATAAAAACAAAAGCGGAGGCACACGATTTTCTGAACCGATATTTCCCCGATGCGGTAGCGATGATGCCGCACTGCCTCGATGATTTTTTCCATAATCCAACTTCATCATTAGTTACGGTACGTTGCTATCCCTGGAGTTATGAGGATAGTGCCTGTCTGATAGGCGACTCCGCACATGCTATCGTTCCCTTTTTTGGCCAGGGTATGAATTGCGGATTTGAAGACTGTCGCATACTGGATCAACTGATGACTGAACACGCTAATTGGCACGAGTTGTTCGGTGCTTTTCAGCTATCACGAAAACCTAACGCTGACGCCATTGCCACATTGGCATTAAATAACTTTATTGAGATGCGCGACTTAGTTGCCGACCCTCATTTTCTGAAAAAGAAAAAAATTGAGTCACGTATTGCGCAGTTGTATCCCGATCAATTTATCTCGGCATATGGTATGGTTTCGTTTACCAATATACCCTATGCTGATGCACTCAGACGCGGAAGAGAGCAAAATAATCTGCTGGAGGAGTTGTCGGCCATCCCGAATCTGGACGATGATATTCTCTCTGCGATGTCAAAAAAAATATTGAAATAAAAAACTACATTTACGGCCCTAAAAAAATCAATCATTATGCTTAAAGAATTTAAAGAGTTTGCGCTCAAAGGAAACCTGGTCGATATTGCAGTCGGCTTTGTTATGGGCGCCGCATTTGCAAAAGTTACCGGCGCCTTTATTGATGGTGTCGTTATGCCTTGTGTTGGTTTAATACAAGGTAAAGATCTTAGTCAGTGGAAATGGGTACTTAAACAGGCAGAAGGCGATAATACGGAGGTGGCCATACATTACGGCACCTTCATATCTGTGGCAATTGAATTCACTATCATTGCTTTTGTGATGTTTATAGTGATTAAAGGCATGAACAGCCTTAAGAAAAATGAAGCAGCTGCGCCGGCTGAAATACCAGCTCCTACCAAAGAAGAAACCCTGCTTACTGAAATTCGTGATTTATTAAAAAAACAATAGAAACCCCCAACCTCTATGAAGCATAAACTTTTACTTTTTACTTTTACGATTATTTCCTCTTCTGTTATTGCACAGGACGATATCAAGTGTGATACCTGCTGGAAGCGTAGTTTATTCAGTGCCCTCAATTTTAATCAGGCCAGTTTTTCAAACTGGTCTGCAGGAGGTGATAACAGTATCGGCTTACTTGCTGTAACAAATGCTTTCTATAACTACAAGGCTGTTGATAGCAGCAGAACCTGGGAAAACTCTCTCGATCTGGCTTATGGTATAATTCAAAACGGTAATAATCCTCTTCGAAAAAATGAAGATCGCATTGAGTTCATTTCTAAATATGGGCACCGAGCATTCTATAAAGTATACTATGCCGGATTATTGAACTTCCGTTCACAGTTTGCTCCCGGATTTAATTTCCCTAACGACAGTGTAGTAGTTTCCCGATTTTTGGCACCGGCCTGGTTACTGGCGTCTTTAGGTTTGGATTGGAAACCTAACGATGTTTTTAATTTGTATTTATCTCCTGCCACCGGTCGTCTTACAATAGTGCGCGATCAGGAGCTCGCTGATCAGGGAGCATACGGAGTGGATGCCGCTGTTTATAATGAGGTCACCGACTCGGTTGGTAACATAAGTGTTGTTAAGGTTGCAGACGGTAAAATGTTGCGTCCGGAATTTGGTGCTATGATGAGCATGAAGTTTCAGAAAGATGTTGTTAAGAACGTGAATCTTAAAACGCGTCTTGACTTATTCAATAATTACACCGACAAGAATAAGCCCAACAGAAAAAATATAGACGTAACCTGGGAAACGGCTATCACACTGAAAGTGAACAAGTATATATCATCTACGTTGCTCACCACCTTGTTGTATGATAATGATATTCCATTTATCGACAGAGACGGAAATAAATTTGGTCCACGCTTACAGTTCAAACAATTATTCGGTCTAGGCTTCTCAGTTAAATTGCAATAAGCGAGCAACATTACGAAAGAGGTTGAGCTAAATTCATTACTTGATGAATATACCTTAGCAAAAACAACTAAGTGCTCGTATAAGGTCTGCTCATTTTACTTGCAAATGAACTTTACGCTTGTTGCTCCAGTGCCTGCCAGTATTCAACAGCTCGCCGAAGGTGCGGTATCACAATAGTGCCTCCAACGATGGAGGCAACAGAAAAAATTTCAAACATTTCTTCTGTGCTAACGCCCTGCTCCTTGCATTTCCCAAGATGGTATTTAATACAATCGTCACATCGCAGAACCATGCTGGCAACAAGGCCTAGCATTTCTTTGGTGCGTGAACTTAATGCGCCATCAGCATAAGTATTGGTGTCGAGGTTAAATAAGCGATTGATGACCTTATTATTCTGCGCAAGAATTTGCTCATTCATCCTGCTTCTGTAATCGTTAAACTGTTGAATTAACTCACTCATATAATTTGCTTGTGATTAGGGCACCAAATGTCGGCATTATCGGTATATATTAGCGAAGTAATCAACTAAAAAACAATTCATGAAAAGAGGAATAACCATTCTGCTTGTAGTCGTTGCCGTCATCTTGGCCATTTATTTTGCTTTTTCCGGGCTTTACAATTCAATAATCAACAGGGAAGAGGATACAAAAGAGAAGTGGAGTAAAGTGGAAAGTCAGTATCAGCGTCGTACGGATTTATTTAGTAATGTGGTTAACACCATTAAGGGTTCTGCCGAATTTGAAAAATCGACATTGCAGGCAGTTATTGATGCTCGTGCCAGTGCCACATCAGTAAAAGTAGATCCCGGCAAACTTACTCCGGAGTCGATACAGCAATTTCAGGCCGCACAAAATAATCTGAACAGCGCCTTCAGTCGATTGCTCGTAACCGTTGAACAATATCCACAGCTCAAAACAACACAGGCCTTTCAGGATTTTCAGGCTCAGATTGAAGGTACAGAAAACCGTATTAACAAGGCAAGAGATGATTTTAATGCCAGTGTACTTTCCTATAACTCTTACATTAAACGTTTCCCTAATAATATCATGGCATCCATCTTTGGATTTGCAGAGAAAAGCTATTTCAAAGCGGCTGAAGGTTCAGATAAGGCACCTGAAGTTGATTTTAATTAAGCATATATGCTCACCGAGCAACATTTTTTAACTCCTGCTGAAATTGACCGGCTCAGAGAGGCCATACAGACTGCCGAACAACACACCAGCGGAGAGATTAGGGTTTATTTTGAAAAGAAGTGTAAGGAGGAGCGTACTCTCGAACGGGCCATGCAGGTGTTCTGTGAGTTGCAGATGCAACAGACGGTGCTTCGAAATGGAGTGCTTCTCTATATTGCTTATCAGTCACACCATTTTGCAATTATCGGCGATGAGGCCATTCACACCGTGGTGGAGCAAAAGTTTTGGGATGAAATGAATCAAATAGCACTGGAGCATTTCAAAAATCAAAAACATATTGAGGGTCTTGAATTGGTAATAGCCCGAATCGGTGCTGAATTAAAAAAATATTTTCCTGTTCTCGAAAACGACCAGAATGAACTAGCAGATGACATCATTATTAAATAAAAAGTTTAGTCTCTGGCGGTTATGTCTGATAATATGTTTGTCGGCCTCAAGCCTTGTGCAAGCTCAGGATTTACCCCAAAGGCCCAAACCGCCCAGACTTGTCAACGACATGGCCGGTATTTTTTCGCCCGCCCAGCGCGATGAGTTGGAACATATGCTTGTTGCATACAGCGATAGCACCTCAACCCAAATCGTAGTAATTACTGTTGACGATTTAGGAGGTTATGAGATTGCTCAGTTCAGTTATTCTATTGGCGACAGCTGGGGCGTGGGTCAGAAAGGAAAGGATAATGGCATTGTGATTACGCTGGCCATGAAAAGCCGTGATGTGTTTATTGCTACCGGTAGAGGCACAGAAGGGGCTCTACCCGATGCGTTATGCAATCAGATAACCGACAACGAAATGATCCCTTATTTCCGGGACGGAGATTATTATGGAGGAGTGGTTGCCGGTATCAGTAAAATCAAACTGGCGCTTGCCGGCGAGTATAAGGCAGATCCTAATCAACAAAAAGGTAGGCAAAAATCGATTCCCGTAAACCTCATTGTGATTGTCCTCATTGTCATTTTATGGCTGGCATTTTCAGGTAGGAATCGTGGTGGCGGTGGAGGAGGAGGATATATTGGGCGCGGCGGCTACAGACCAATGTCAACCGGATGGGGGCGCTCAGGTGGTGGTGGTGGCTTTAGTGGCGGCGGTGGCTTTGGCGGTTTTGGTGGCGGTAGTTTTGGCGGTGGTGGTGCCGGCGGTCGCTGGTGATAGTACTAAGAATAAAACGCTTTATCTCCGTTGCAGAGTAAGAACTTAGGAAGTAGTTTCTTTCGTTGCCGAGAGGTCTTCTTGTTTAGGAAGCAGGCTGTGCTTTTTCAATATGCTGTACCACTTAACGAGT
>BJGO01000069.1 GCA_014190535.1 Bacteroidota bacterium
ATACCAATAAATAACATTATTCTTATTTACATCTGAAAGTCTATTCTGCTCAACAATATGTCTATCGTTTTCATTACTGGATGTAGTTAAATTCTCAGTGGACGCATAAACGGTGCTTTGAGCGCGAGCGTTTTTTGCATATTGCCCTCTATCCACTTGTTCAAAGAAATCTTCTATTTCATCTGACCTTTTAAATATATTGTCAAATAAACTTGAAACCCACGTAAAAAAGCGGTTTAATTGGCCTTTCCTTTTGTATTTATTCTTTACATACTTTACATGATGTTCAAACTTATTCGATAACCACTCTTCAGCCTCTATATCTGTGAGACTTTTTTTCATCTTCTATCAATTTATATAAAGGTAAATATTTAATACAACTTGCGAATGTTTTGAAGGTATTAGCGATGTTTATCATCTGTGAACCTATCCCGAACAAACCAAGCATACCTTATCTTGAGTTTATCCGCTAATCATAAAAAAACAACAACCATTAACAACTAGAATTTAACGATACAAACTATTTTTTAACGTTAATCAAGTCATATACAAGATAAAATAGCAATTGAGATGAGTCTTTATAATTTACTTACTCTTCATGACTGCAAGCCATACACTAAACATAAACCACTTCAGTGTTTTATAGTTCTCTGCTTTGTTATGCTGAGTGGAGAGTTTGCTTATAAAACGTTGGTATGCTTTCAGGTTGTAATACTCGCCGAGTTCGGGAGTGATGTAATCGGTCCAGGTTTTTTCTAATGCTATCATCCATCGGTTATTTGGTGAGGCAAAACCCAGCTTATCCCGCCGGGTATATACTTTGGCGGGTATAATATCCTTAAAGGCTTCACGTAGCAGATATTTGGTGATACCTTGATTCATTTTATATATGCCGGGTATGGAAAAAAGTAGTTGGCTTAATGCGGTGTCGTCGGCAAACGGCACGCGGGATTCAATATGATGTGCCATAGCATTACGGTCCTCGCGGTAGAGGAGTTCTTTCAGGTAGGTGCCGTAATAATCCAATTGCAGGCGTTTGTTTAGCCCCAAAGTCAACGCTGTAGGTGCGTGCTGCATGGTATCGTAACGAAAAAGTTCTTTATGCAACAAGCGATGCGCCGGATGAAAGGCATCCAGCACGTGTTTCAAGGAGCCGGCTTTAAGCCAGACCTTGAACTGATAACGATTAAAGGCACGCAGGGAGGATGCATCAGAAAAGAAATCGTTTCTGAGTTTTTTTACCATCGTTGCGCCGCCCACACTTTGGGCATCGTTCAGGTAATGCGCAATATAAGGATAGTAGCCGCCAAACAATTCGTCGGCACCCTGCCCATCTAGTAATACTTTGATGCCCTTCTCGTTTGCACACTGCATTACGCGGTATTGCGCATAACTACTAAACGAACGTAAGGGTAACCCATGGGCACGAACTACTTTTTCGAGATCGCTTTGCAATTCGTTTAACTGAGGCCGAACCGTGTGCAGGGTGATGTGTTTGTTTTTTACTACCGCTTCAGTAAAAGCAGTTTCGTTGATTGCTGCATCATCAAATGATGCGTGAAATGCGTGTTGAGTCGTTCCGGTATGCAGTGCCGTTTGATCCTGTAACCCGTGAATCACAGAAACGAGAATACTGCTGTCCAGGCCACCACTTAAACAAGTGCCCACCGGCACATCGCTCTGCAGGTGTGAGTGAATGGCTGCTGTTACGGTATAACGGATATCGTTTAGATAGTTCTGTAATTTTTGTTCGTCGATTGGTGCTGTACTGTTGTTAATCTGAGGTGTTTCGTAAGCACTGATCTTCAGTTGATCGGTATGCAGTTCGTAGATAAAGTGGTGGCAGGGGGCTAATTCCATCACACCTTTGAAAAGGCCTTCCGTTTCATGTTCAAGCAAATCGTGATACAAAAAATCAAAAACAGCCTTGCGATTTACTTCAAAGGGTAACCATCCGGCCCGGTGAAAAACAGATTGCTCCGAAGCAAAGGCCAGCATACGATACTGATGGATGTAATAAAATGGTTTAACACCGGTGCGATCGCGCGAGGCAAAGAGCAACTGTTTATGGCTGTCGTAAATGACGAACGCCCACATACCATTTAAATGAGCTTCGCACTGCTCACCCCATTCGGCATAGGCATAAAGTAATACTTCGGTATCGGATTTGGTTTTGAAGATATAACCGAGCGACTGCAGTTCTTCGCGAAGTAATTTGTAATTATAGATTTCGCCGTTGTATGTTATCCAGTAACGCCCACCGGCATCACTCATCGGTTGATGTCCGGATATGCCGGTATCAATAATGGAAAGTCGGCGATGCAGTAAACCAAGTGAAAGCGGCTTGCGGCATTCCGCTGCCATCAGAGACTTATTGGCCTTAATCCATTCGGTTTGTGTGTGCGAGCCGGCAAGTTGCACGGTATCGCCGTCGGATACAATCAGATACCCTTCATCATCCGGCCCACGGTGCAACAAGGCTTCTGAAGCTCTTTGCAGTGCGGGGAGCTCAAAATGCTGATCATCGGGATGTCTGGCAATACCTGCTATTCCACACATAGAGATTAACGTAGTCTTTTGTAGCGCAATAGTAATGAATTACCGATAACAATAAGATCGGAGCAGGCCATAGCCGCGGCGCCAATCATCGGCGACAGGTAGCCGGCCGCCGCAAGCGGAATGGCCAGCACATTGTAAAAGAAGGCCCAGAAGAGGTTCTGTTTTATGGTGGTATAGGTTAGTCGGCTGATGCTTATGGCATCGGCAAGTGATTCTATTTTATTACGGAGTAATACCACGGTAGCCGCATCGGTAGTAATTCCGCTCTGTGCGGCAAGCGATACGCCAATATCCGCGGCGGCAAGTGCTGGGGCATCGTTTATGCCATCGCCAACCATCATTACCGTTCCTTGTTTTTTTAGTTCATCAATGCGCGCTACCTTGTCTTCAGGCTTATGTTCGGCATAGTACTGCGTGATTCCTGTTTCTGCCGCGAGCAATTTCACGCGTTGTATTCGATCGCCGCTCAATATGGTCGTAGTTATTCCGAGATGGTGTAGTTCCGCTACCAGCTGAGTGGCTCCTGTATTAACTTCATCCGATAACTGCACACGACATACCGACTGCTCGTTTACAAAAAGTTCAACACCATAAAGACCTTGCTGTTCATCATAGAAGCCGGTGAGTAAAAACGTATTACCCTGATTGTCTCCAGCCTGCATGCCACGGCCAGCAATTTCTGTAATGCCTATCAGATCGGCAGTTTCAGCAGATTGCAGTTCCTGTATCAGTGACTTGGCAATAGGATGTGATGAGTGTTTTTCGATGGTGTATATCCACGATCTGCATTGTTGTTCGCTGTAGTGAGTACACGAAAGTTTATTTATCCTGAATGCACCGCTTGTAAGAGTTCCGGTTTTATCAAATACTACGTTACGCACTTTCGGTATACGCTCAATCACAGAAGCATCTTTGAATAAGATGCCTTTACGTGCCGCAAAACCAATTCCAACCATAAGGGCAGTGGGTGTGGCTAAACCCATAGCACAGGGGCAAGAGATTACCAGAACAGCGATACTGCGCATCATACTTTCCGTGATACCGGCATCGGCCACTATATAGTTGATTACGAACGACATCAAGGCAATACATAAAACAACCGGAACAAATACGGCAGTGATGCGGTCTGCGAGCCGCTGTATAGATACATCACGCGCCTTCATCGTTTTCATAAGCCTTATGATGGAAGACAGGGTGGTGTGGTCGCCAAGTTTTTTTACCTGCACGTTCAGACTACCGTTGAGTATTGTTGTGCCGGCAAGCACCTCATGCCCCTTTTGTTTATGAACCGGAATGCTCTCTCCGGTTATCAGTGATTCGTTAACATCGGCTTCCCCATCGATAACCAAGCCATCAACAGCTATGGCATCACCATTACGGATGAGGATGATGTCGCTAGTGAGGAGTTGTGATACCGGTACTTCTTCCAGTTGTTCAAATTTGCCAAGTCCATAGAAATTGATACGCCAGGCTTTTTCGGGCTTAATGTGTTGTAGTTGTTTTAGCGCACGACGGGTTTGTTCAACAGCCCGATGCTCCAGGTAATTGCCCAGCAATACGAGCGTAATAATCGATGCCGAGGTCTCAAAAAATAAATAGTCGGACTGCTTGAGATAAAACACACCGATCATGCTATAAACAAAAGCCGCTGTAGAACCAATAATAATCAGCAGATCCATATGTAACACTCCAAGTCGTAAGGCATTCCAGGCAGTACGGCCAAAATGATACCATCCTATGCACATCACCGGAATACTACAGGCTAACTGAAAATGTACATCGTGCAGGAGCGCCACGTTTGATATCATATGTAGCATTAGGGGCAGGGTCAAGCATATGCTTGTAACTAATTTGATAATGAGTGGATTAATGGTGCTCTGCTTACCGGAATCCGTTTGACCAACAACTTGGTATCCGAGGTCCGAAATACCTTTACGGATTTTGTCGAGATCGGTATCATCACCGGCATTGAACTGGGCCATACCGCCGGCGTAATCCACGCTTACGTTGCGGCATCCCTTTTTTTGTACATAGGATGCAATCGTATTTGCACAGGTGGAACAATCCATTCCGTCTATCTGCAACACAAATGTTCTTTGCTCTTGTGAGGTTATTGCCATTTGAATGTGAAATTAAACCTTACTTTAGATTAACAATTTAAACAATCTAAACAATGGATAAATCAAATAATTCAAGACGCACTTTTATAAAGTGGAGTGGCCTCCTTGGCGCCGGCGTGTTAACCGGAATGCACACGAAGTCTTTCGCTACTATAACTGCCGATCAGCCGATTCGGTTGGATCATATTCAGGGTGCGGGGGGGCAATTTCAATTACCTCCATTGCCATATGCCTATGATGCACTGGAGCCGCATATCGATGCTAAAACGATGGAGATCCATTACTCAAAACATCACGCGGCGTATGTAAATAAGTTGAACGAAGTCATGGCCGGCACAGAAAAGTATGAATTCAAATCGCTCGAAGAGCTTTTACAAAACCTGGATAAGCTACCCTCAACAGTATTGAAAGCGGTCCGAAATCAAGGGGGCGGCCATTGGAATCATTCCTTTTTCTGGACTATACTTGCTCCCGGCGAAAAGCCCTTTAAGGGAAAGCTGGCCGATGCCCTTACGGCTCAGTATGGCAGTTATGACGCGTTTAAACAGGCATTTAACGATTCAGCCATGAAGGTATTTGGTTCAGGCTGGTGCTGGCTGATAAAGGATGCCTCGGGTAAACTGAATATTGTGAATACTTCGAATCAGGATAATCCGGTTATGTCTATTTCAGAGGTGAAAGGCAAACCGATTATGGCGGTTGATGTATGGGAACACGCCTATTACCTCAAACATCAGAACAAACGTGTCGACTACCTGAATGCAATCTGGAGCGTGTGGAACTGGGAGAAAATTGAAGAGAATTACCTTACAGCTTGATATTACAAACACAAATAGTACTTTTGTGCCGCCAAATTTTCAAGCATTGGCACATGGTGATTGTAGCTCAGTTGGTTAGAGCGCCAGATTGTGGCTCTGGAGGTCGCGGGTTCGAGTCCCGTCTTTCACCCTAAAAAAATAAACCGCCACAACAAGGCGGTTTTTTAGTTTATGGAAGCATCCTACCGGTCAGTTAAAACGATACTTCGCATTGCCCTTCCGGTGATGATTGGTTCGCTGGCTAATAATATCATTAACCTGGTAGACACCTCACTGTTGGGGCGGGTTGGGCAGGTTGAGCTGGGTGCAGGAGCCATAGGAAGCATCTTTTATTTTGTGATGTATATGAGCGGTTTTGCATTCAATACCGGTATGCAAATATTAATTGCACGCCGCATGGGTGAGGGCCGCAAAGAGGATATTGGCCGAATTACGGATCATCAACTCTTTATCATTGGTGGTGTAGCATTACTGGCCTTCTTGTTTATGCAACTGCTCAGCGCACCGCTGTTTGGTCTGATAATTTCATCGGATGCTGTTCGATCTGCGGCTCTGGAATTTATTTTTTACCGCTCGTTTGGCATTTTTCCCGGTATCCTGAATTCATTTTTCCTATCCTTCTTTATCGGTATCGGGCGCACAGGTATAGCCACCTTTACGATGCTCGGTTTAGCATTGATTAATACCGTATTGGCATACGCACTTATTTTCGGGGCTTTAGGCTTTCCGGAGTTGGGTATTGGCGGTGCCGGATTGGCATCGGCCATTGCCGAACTCGTTGTATGTATTATTTATTTTATCTATATCCATTATTCCGGCTACCGTAAGCAATATCGGCTTTTTACTTTCGTACAAACGGAGTTGTCGCTGATAAAAAAAACATTGAATCTGTCATACCCCCTTGTTTTTCAGCAATTGTTGAGTATTACAACCTGGTTTGGTTTTTTTCTGATAATCGAAAACCTGGGCGAACGCGAATTGGCCGAGTCCAATATTGTAAAGGGTATTTATGTATTCTGGGGTATTCCCAGCTGGGCATTCGGCGCTACAGCCAATACGATGGTGAGTCATGTACTTGGTCAGGGCAAGGCGGAGTGGGTGAAGCCGGTGGTTATCAGAATATGTACGATTAATACCTTAATCACACTCTGCGCCTGCATGCTCCTGATGGTATTCCCTCATTTTTTTATTTCCATGTTTACTGACGACCAGTCGCTTTATCCGGGTTCAAAGGCTATACTGCCCGCAGTAATATTAGCTCTGTTGTTTTTTCCGAGTTCCTTTGTTGTGTTGATGTCTGTTTCCGGAACGGGATCCAGTAAGGTAGCGCTGTGCATTGAACTCATTAGTGTCTCGGCATATATGCTTTATACCTATCTGACTGCAAGGGTATTCGAGGCTTCATTAGCTGTTGTTTGGGGAGCGGAAGCACTCTATTGGGTTACGACACTAATTCTTGGCCTGCTTTATTTCCGTTTCGGTAAGTGGAATAAAACTATTTGATTCGTTCAACGGAATAGGACGATACCTAATTGTCAATTTATATTTCCAGTTTCGTTGCAAAATATTCGATGCATCATTTCCCATTGCCGATTTCATCACGCATCTTTCGTTATTTTCGTTGCCATAGCTACATGACTGTATGAATGATAAAATCAGCGAACTGCAACAGAAAAAAAATAAGGCACTTGAGGGAGGAGGACTTAAGCGCATCGATTCACAACATAAAAAGGGTAAACTCACTGCACGGGAACGAATTCATTTTCTGCTCGATGAAAATACTTTTGAAGAAGTTGGCATGCTGGTTACACATCGGGCAACCGATTTTGGCCTTGAGCATGAGGTCTATCTCGGCGATGGTGTTGTAACGGGATATGGAAAAATTGATGGCCGACTGGTCTATATATTCTCACAGGACTTTACCGTTTTCGGCGGCTCGCTTTCCGAGACTCATGCGGAGAAGATTTGCAAGATCATGGACCTTGCCATGAAAAACGGTGCTCCTTTAATCGGATTAAACGACAGTGGCGGCGCACGTATTCAGGAAGGCGTAGTCTCACTTGGTGGCTATGCCGATATCTTTTACCGAAATACGCTTGCATCAGGTGTAGTCCCTCAAATCAGTGCCATTATGGGTCCTTGTGCGGGCGGAGCAGTTTATTCTCCGGCTATTACGGATTTCATTATGATGGTGGAGCATACTTCCTACATGTTTGTTACCGGCCCTAATGTGGTAAAAACAGTAACACACGAAGAAGTGAGTAGTGAAGAGTTAGGCGGTGCCGGTACGCATGCATCTAAATCGGGAGTTACTCATTTTACTTATGCTACCGAGTTGGATTGCCTGCGTGGCATCCGACAGCTAATTACCTATATACCACAGAACTGTGAAGATGACCCCTTAGCATTCAGGTATTCTGCCTCTGATGAACTACGTCCTGCTTTGAATCAGATTATCCCGGAAAATCCGAATCAGCCCTACGATATGAGAGAGGTCATTGAACAGATCGTAGATGAAGGCAGTTTCTTTGAAGTACATAAAGCTTATGCCGAAAATATTCTTGTTGGTTTCTCAAGAATAGCCGGTCGCAGTATAGGTATTGTAGCCAATCAGCCTGCTGTATTGGCCGGTGTGCTGGATATTAAATCATCCGGTAAGGCGGCACGTTTTGTTCGTTTTTGCGATTCGTTTAACATTCCTCTGCTGGTACTGGAAGATGTGCCCGGATTTATGCCCGGCACCGATCAGGAGTGGAACGGTATAATCAATAATGGAGCAAAATTATTATATGCTTTCTGTGAAGCCACCGTGCCTCGTGTAACCGTTATTACCCGCAAGGCTTACGGCGGTGCTTATGATGTGATGAATTCGAAGCACATTGGCTGTGATATGAACTTTGCCTGGCCCAGCGCCGAGATTGCCGTAATGGGTTCAAAAGGTGCGGCTGAGATTATTTTTAAGAAAGAGATCGCCGAGGCTAAGGATCAGGAAAAGATGCTTCAGGCTAAAATTAATGAATACACCGAGACGTTTGCTAATCCATACAAGGCGGCGGCAAGAGGTTTTATTGATGAAGTTATCGTTCCTGATCAAACGCG
The DNA here is from genome assembly GCA_014190535.1 of Bacteroidota bacterium. Lineage (GTDB taxonomy): Bacteria > Bacteroidota > Bacteroidia > Chitinophagales > UBA10324 > BJGO01. The sequence goes on from BJGO01000069.1 coordinate 8,597, forward strand.
CATCAAGCTGATTCGTGCATTTGATATGTTGAAGAATAAGGTTTCGTATATGCCACGCAAGAAGCACGGCAACATTCCGTTATAGAACTGTGTTTAATCGCATCGTCAGACAAATTGGCAACGTTTTTTTCTTTGGCAATATTTATATGGCCTGCTGTGCCGTTGCTTTGCTTTGGATTACCTACTTGCGTGCCGGAATTCCGGTGCGCTTGGATTCACTGAGTGCTTTTGTTTTTTTTGCAACCTTATTTCAATATACGCTGCATCGGTTTTTGGCCCTGCGCAAACATAAAAATTCCGATAACGAGATATTAAAGTGGACCGCTGAAAACCAGTTTTTATTTGTTATGCTGGCGATTATTTCCGGGGGCATGTGTGCCAATCTGTCGTTCCATCTAACTCGCGATACATTTTTTCTATTACTTTTTTTGGGCACATTGTCGTTGCTCTATGAATTACCTGTTTTTCGGCAAGATGATAAGCAGATGCGCCTGCGTGATATCTGGTTTTTCAAGATTATCCTGATCACCTTGGTTTGGTCTTGCACAACAGCAGTTCTTCCTTATCTGCAATATGAACTTAACATATACAGCACCTCCTTTATCGTGTTGCTCATCCAAAAAATAGCTTTAGTATTTATTGTGGCCTTGGCTTTTGATATTCGTGATATGGAGTACGACCGTCGGGATCAGGTAATAACCATACCGATACGGTTTGGTTTGATCAGAGTGCGTAAATTAATCATCATCCTAACGGCCCTTTGCATCCTTACCGGATTTACTCATGCATTATGGTTGAGTCCCTTTTCGATGCCGCTTATACTCACAGCCCAGTTATCGCCCTTATTTTCATACTACATCATCACACTGGCATATCGCTATCCGATTGATTTATTTTTTATTGTAGCGGTTGATGGTATCCTTGCCGTGGAATTTATATTTGCTATGCTTCTTAAGTTGATTTTTTAAGTAGCCTGTAATGCAGTATACACGTATGTAGTTGATATCTGTTCCACAAAATCCGTAAACTATCCAATCATAAGGATACCTTTACCAATATGAGCAAGGATGAGTTTTCGCTGAGCGTTCATAACTTGAATCTATTTTCAGGCGAAACCCGACTATTACATCAGGTAGCACTGGATATTAAGCCCGGAGAAATATTAGGTTTGGTTGGGGAGTCGGGATCGGGCAAAACCATTACATCACTAAGTATCATACAGCTGTTACAAAAGTCAGGACTCACAAGCACCGGTAGCATCAGGTTAAAGGGAAGCGATCGTAATGTCCTCGACTTGAGTGAGCATGAATTACAAAAGGTGCGGGGTAACCATGTTTCAATGATTTTTCAGGAGCCGATGACGGCACTGAATCCACTGATGACCTGTGGTAATCAGGTAAAGGAGATTATTGTTCAGCATCGCAAACTCAACGATCATGAGGCTAAGAGCGAGGTGTTGCAATTATTTGAACAGGTACGCTTACCGGATCCCTCAAAAAAATACAGTTCCTATCCTCATCAGTTATCGGGCGGCCAAAAGCAACGTGTTATGATTGCTATGGCACTTGCCAATAAACCATCGCTCATCATCGCAGATGAACCTACTACGGCTTTGGATGTTACGGTTCAGGCTGAAATATTACACCTGATCAGGGATATCGTGCGGGAGCATCAGGCCGGATTACTGTTTATCTCTCACGACCTTGCTGTAGTATCCTCATTATGTGATCGGATTGCGGTGATATACCGTGGTGAGATTGTTGAGGAGGGCGACAGTAAGGCATTGATGGAGCAGCCTAAGCATCCCTACACACGCGCCCTGTTAGCCTGCAGACCAGCCGCACATAAGCAAGGTCAACGACTGCCGGTTGTTGCGGATTTTCTTGGCAACGATTCGCGACCGCAGCATAAAACCATAAGCGTGACGCAAGAGGCTTTTGATCGCCCCACTGATGCGTATTTGCTCGAAGTAAGCAAACTCACTAAATCATATGCTTCAGGGTCTGTATTGCAGAAGGCTAAAACGGAATATCTTGCCGTAAATGAGGTGTCTTTCCGAGTTCGACGGGGAGAAACTTTAGGTTTGGTTGGTGAGTCGGGTTGCGGTAAGACTACATTGAGTCGTTGTTTACTTATGCTCATACCACCTGATTCCGGAAGCATTCGTTTTCAGGGAGAAGAAATTACTACACTACATCACGATCAATTGCAATCTTGGAGGAAAAAGGTGCAAATTATTTTTCAGGATCCTTACAGTTCACTTAATCCGCGATTAGCTGTTGGCAGGGCAATCAGCGAGGCTATGCTGTTTCATAAGATTGTTTCATCTGCTCAAGAGGCCCGATTAAAGGTTCAGGATTTACTCGTACAGGTTGGGCTCAAACCGGAACATTATCATCGTTACCCGCACGAATTCTCCGGCGGGCAGCGACAGCGAATCTGCATTGCGCGAGCATTAAGTGTGGAGCCGGAATTTATCATTTGCGATGAGTCAGTATCAGCTCTCGACGTGTCGGTGCAGGCTCAGATTCTCAATTTGCTCAACGACCTTAAGTCGGCGTTCGGATTATCCTATTTATTCATATCACACGATTTGTCGGTAGTGCGGTATATGAGTAACCGTATCATGGTCATGCAAAAAGGTCAGATTGTAGAGGAAGCACCATCAAACCAATTATTCGAACACCCCAAAACCGATTACACTAAAAAATTAATCGCTGCCATTCCTAAACTGCAGCATGAAAACAACTATGTCAAAACATAAAGATAAAAAGCCACGGGATGCCCGTGATCTGATTTTGCAACTATTCAAAGACAGTAAGAATAAAAAATTATCATTCAAACAAATTAAGAAGAAGCTGTCATCTAAATTTCCGGTAGACGTATTACACGATACCGTTACCGAACTGGAGCACGATAAACTGCTCGAGCGCAAAGGCACTGCATTTGTTCAGCAAGGTGAAAAAAATAAACTGACACGGTTTGAGACTACACTAACCGGCATTCTTGAACTCAATCAATCCGGTGTCGGGTTTGTAACCATAGAAGGCTACGAAAAAGATATTCGTATTCAACGACGTAATGTAGGCAGTGCTTTTACCGGGGATAAGGTGCGGATTGTACTAACCGAAACGCGCAAGGGAAGCCGTACAGAGGGCCGAGTGGTTGAAATTATTGAGCGCAACACCGATTACATAACCGGTGTTATTGAGATTACTGACCGTACCGCATTTGTTATTCCCGATAACAAATCCTATCAGCACGATTTTTATGTACCCTCGGCGATGCGAGGAGAGGCAAAGGATGGTGATAAAGTGGTCGTGCGTTTTGTTCAATGGAGTCCCGATGAAAAAAATCCCGTAGCCGAAGTTGTTGACATTCTTGGTAAGGCCGGCGAACACGATACGGAGATGAATGCTATTCTGATTGATAATGGATTCCGGCTTGAGTTTCCTGAAGCTGTAATGAAAGAGTGTGGCATGATGAGCGACTTGGTCAGTGAAGATGAAATGCTTTTACGACGCGATATACGCACCATTCCCACCTTTACAATAGATCCATACGATGCTAAAGATTTTGACGATGCGTTGTCGTTCCGTGAATTGCAGGATGGTGTTTATGAAATCGGCATTCACATTGCCGACGTTTCTCACTATGTGATACGGGGAAGCGAAACCGACCTGGAAGCACAGAAGCGGGCAACATCAGTATATATGGTAGATCGTGTAATTCCCATGTTGCCGGAGCGTTTGTCGAACGAACTTTGTTCACTTCGTCCTAATGAAGACAAACGATGCTTCTCGGTTATGGTTCAGATGAATGAAAAAGGTAAGGTGCTCGATGAGTGGTTCGGTAAAACGTTGATTCATTCCATACAACGATTTACCTACGAGGAAGCTCAGGAAGTACTGGAAGGTAAAGCTCATGCGTTGAGCAGTACACTGCTTACATTAAATAAGCTCGCTTATAAACTGCGCGAGCGACGTTACAAAGATGGCGCAATCAATTTTGAAACTGTAGAGGTTAAATTCAAACTGGACGAGAACAATAAGCCCATTGGCGTTTATGTAAAAGAGCGCAAGGATGCCCATATGCTTATCGAAGATTTTATGTTGCTCGCCAACCGGCTTGTTGCAGAGTTTGTCAGTAAAAAGAAACGGGACGGCGCTCCGGTACCTTTTGTATATCGCATACACGACTTACCCGATATGACTAAACTGGAAGATCTGCGCGATACTGCGGCGGTGTTTGGTTACAAACTCAATTATGATACACCGCGACAGATTGCGGAGTCGTTCAATAAAATGATGAAGGACCTTAAGGGAAAGCCCGAACAAAACATGCTCGAATCATTGGCCATACGAACTATGGCTAAGGCAGTTTATGCTACGGAGAATATTGGCCATTATGGACTTGCCTTTAAACATTACAGTCATTTTACCTCTCCGATACGCCGATATCCCGATGTACTCGCACACCGGATTTTATTTGATGTGCTCTACGGTGCCAAGCACAAAAAATATCCTCAACTGGAGGAGTTATGTAAACATTCATCCGACATGGAGAAGTCTGCCGCTGATGCGGAAAGGATGTCGGTAAAATATAAGCAGGTTGAATTTATGCTATCCAGGGTAGGGCAAACCTTTGATGCATTGATT
>BJGO01000070.1 GCA_014190535.1 Bacteroidota bacterium
TGTAAAAAACAGATACATCTCTTACAACGAGCCTAACTCAGCTTTTAGCCCCAACTTAATAAATTCATGATTACTGATAAGACTGATACCCTGATCCAATGAGATCATATTCTCTTCGAATCGATGATTCCATGGTGTTGCATCGGTACATATAGAGATTTGAACACCACGCACCGACAGCTTTCCTGATACTTTTTTTTTGAAAATTTCTGCCGATGTTCCTTTAAGTAAGAGGTAACTGCAGGCATAGTGACCGAACCAAATGAAATTTCTGACTGCTGACAAATGATTATGATGAAAGTGCCCCGGTGCATCGAGTATTCGGTAGGGATAGCCTTCATATTGTTCACCACGCGATAATTTACTTCGCCATTTCAGGCCCGAAAGATTTTCAAAACAGCCTGCATAGCGATGACGCGCTTCGGCCTCAATCTGTCCCAGTAGATTATCAATTTTTGTTGTCAGTTTTTTCTTTGTCTTCCATATTTCCTGATCGCGCAATAAGGCGATCTCTGCATCGGTACATACAAGTGGATTGTAATCATTTAAGAAATTACTCATGGTCCGGTGGAGTTATATACAAAGTTCATACAACAAGTTAACGAAGGGTAAGCAAACGATATATAGTGATGCAGACAAGCGGATATAATGATTTACTCAGGGTATATCGTAATATGAACCTTGTTGTTCGAGATATGCTATTGTAATTCAAGAATGGCCCGATCCAGGATTTCGTCTTTGGTTAAATCAGACCAGTTGAATGATTCAAATATCTCCGGAGCAACTCCGTCTTCTGCATAATTATTACCATTAAGGTCTAAAAGCTGAGAAATGCTGAAACGGTAAGTCCATCCATTAGGAAGTTGACCGCCATTGGGTAAACCTCCACCGCCACCGGTTGTATCACCCATTAACGTGATATTTGGAAAGGCCTTGGTCAACAGTGAGAAAAATGTAGTAGCGCTATAGGATCCACGATCAATCAATACAATAATTTTTTTACTGTATCGCACGCCATCATAAGGTGTAATTTTAAAATCTTCGCGGTCACTGAAACTATTGTGATCCGGTCCGTTACGCGTAATCGTATATCCTGCGAGAATGGTGCTGTCTGTAAATCGTCCTAGAAGTTTAGGTACATTGAATATGTTACCGCCTCCGTTGGCGCGTAAATCTAAAATGAGTCCTTTTGTATCCTTGAATCGATTCAGAATTAAGTCCAGTTGTTCATCGGTGAAAGAGGATAAAAAGCTTCCATAGCGGATGTAGCCGATTTGGTTATTATCCAGAAAGCCATTATTGAAGGGGCCTGTAATCCAGGGCTGAGGTAGATAATATTCATCAATGGTGCGCTGGTAATAGTTTGCGGGGCTGGTGAGCATAATATTATATTGCGATATATTAAACGGACTGATAAGGTTGGTGTGGTCGTCACGAAGTTCATTTAGCATGTTGGCTAGTACGTTAAATAGTTCTTCCTCACTTGAGTTTGAATTAAGCTGCGACCGATAGGTTTCTTTGACTTGATTCCAATCAATATTTTTTAATTCAAAGTAGCTGTATTTTTTATCTACTTCTTCCCACAAATAATCAAAGTTTTTCAAGGGATCTTTTGAACCCATATTGGGTTTAAGTAAAACCTTTTCACAAGACGACAGAACAAAAATGGTGCAGAGCACGAAAAGTATATTTTTCATAATTATCTTTTTTTACTGTTGAAGTAATAGGTGAAACGGATATTATGGTTGGCGACCTGAAAGGCTTCGAATTTACCCGGCGCATGAGCGGCGTCCCAAACATAAGCCCAGCTTCTGGCATTACCATTGGGCTGGTAGGTGATCCACTCCAGCTCAGTGATAAAGCGCCATCCATTCATAGACCAATTGTAATTTGATAACTGCCAGGAGAGGGGATTGGTTTTGACACCATTTATTTCGCCGGCCCTCGAATAGGCATAGCCCGGTCGGTAATTGAAGTTAAGTAAACCGGCGTTGAGCTGGAAACGCAGATCCCGTTTAACGGGTTTCAATTTCGGCTTGCAAATGAACAGGTTCAGCGTCCGTTCTTTGGTGCGTGAAACATCACGGATTATTTGACCACTAACCATCAGGTTGGTTAGATTTTCAAGTCCAAGTGAGTTATTCTGTAGGTTCGGGTTGGGTCTGAAATTTTGAGTAGAGATAAAGGTTCCACCAATTTTAATGTTTTGCTTTTCATTGGAAACCGATTTCAGTTTTCTGAGTTGCTGATACCGGAAACTCATCTGGAGGAAGAACGCACTCGATGAAGGTTGTCTAAAGTCGCTCTCAGGGATCTGTGCGGATACCCAACCCGGACGTAAACTTAAATCAATCGAGCGCTCTCGCTCGTTAGAGCGCTTGAGCCAGGTGGTGCTCAGTGAAATGCCTGTACCGTTATAAAACAGCGGTGATGTGGCAAAGTCCCGGTAACCCGGTCGGTTACCTCCCATTGAAAATAGTCGGTAGTGTTGAGTGTCAGAAGTACTTTGTGCCTGGACAGAAACAAACCACAACGTAGCCGTTGTAATGGCTAACAAGCAGTAGAAGTGTTTTGAAGAGATGGTCATAACGTATAAGGTGTTATCGAATTCGGGCCGTGAAAATACATTGGCTAATGCATATTCCCAATATCATATAAGCTGACTTAGTACTTTAGGTGCCTTTTGGTCGCTTAAATCAAATTTGATTCCTTCCCCTTCCTTAACCAGTCTATGTCTCAAAGCCGAGGATGGTCTAAGATGATTAGTTGCCTCCTTAGTGTATTGATTACCGAATTGAGTAATGAAGGGTGCAAGAATGTTTTGTATGAGAGAAGTATGAGCGATTCGGTTGCAAACCGGATTCCAGGTCGCTTGTTTGATAACTATTGGATCAAAAATTTTACATAGATATTTGATGTAACCCGAATTTTATTAAATTGTATGTCTGTATCTAGTTTATCTTCCAGTTTATCACGTTCTGATATTATTGTTACTGAATTCAACTTTTTTACTGACGATGCATCATTGAACATCATTGGTACGTCGTTCTCTTTAACAATAATAGGTTTACCGGTTTTTTCACCTATAGCCTGCAAAAGGTAGTCAGCCTTATCCTTGGCAGATTGAATAGCTTTTATTTTAACGTCCTTTTTCAGGCTATCTATTTTTGAGTGATTAACCTTGGAGACATAGGCATCGGTAATTTTAATTTTGTCCAATTCAATAAATACATTACCGACCGCAGTGGCATTGCTCACTTTCAGGATATAATCTTTTCTGGTTAACACATCTTTTTTTTGCCAGTATACTTTAACATAATCGGCATTGGCGTCGGATAAATAAAGATTGCTCAAGTCTATTCCAATGTTCTTTATTGCATTTATCAAGCTTTCTTCTTGTATATCAATGGTGATTTTTGTTTTATCTACATATTTTTCACGCAGAGTGATGGATATAAAGATCTCATCGGGTACGACTTCTTTCTCAGCGGTGCCATTTACCTCGATATAGGGTTGATTATCGGATTTAGTGGTGTTTGTTTGAGCCCGGCTTGTTGTATTGATTAAAATGATAAGCCCAGTTGCGATGAAGTATCTGTACATTGATGCAATGTTTTTTGAAGCGGCTAAACTATAAATTCCTTAGGAATTTATAGTTGCCTGAAATCAATTCGCTTACACTAAGAAACTTGTATTGATTTAACCTAAACAATCATTGGTTCAATCTGGTAACCGGTATAAACCTCAATTCAGCATTGGAACCATCAATAATAAAATCCCGGGCCATATCTTCACCCAGTTTATCAATAAACTTTCTTTTGATACGAGATATTTTCTCACTGATTGAATTAGTCAAGGGACTTATTAAATCTCTTACTCGCTGATCAACAAGGTCATTATCGTAAGTATTACAAACCGATTCGTAAATTGCTCTTATTTCCTGCTCATACTCGTATATAGCGTTAAGCGCTACACCTTCTGGATGTTTGTAAAAGAATATATAAACTGTTTTTTCTAAAGGCGTAAGAGCAATCTCCAGATCTCCGAGTTCCGGAAATATGATTTTTTTATGCAAGCCTTTGAATTCTAAACGGGGAGGTTTACGGTTTATTACAAAGCGTTCCCTGTGCATCATCTCCTCGCGGATGCCGTCCATAATGGTAAATACCTGTTGAACCAGTTTATGATCAACATTTCGAGATTTTATCAGGTTCAGGCAAGAGGGGCAAATGTCGGCAGTGCGAAGTTTTAAAGAAATTTCTTTTTTATTACGACAAAAGTCCATCATACAACCAATCGGAACATCATGCCAGTGCTCACTCATGTCGGTGTAACTTTTGAATAATAGCTGTTTGAGTATCCCGGTTGCAATGAGGTAAGCTACCGGATACCTGAGGTCACTATTGATATAATAATTCCAAAAGTTGGTGTGAACGAAAAAGTTTTTATTATGCTTGGGATCCGCCGCGGCAAACCAGTTTCTGTCGTTGCTGTAATCGGTTAGCAGTACAACATATTCATCAATTCCGATATCGTATTTGCGTCGATACTTAGAGCAATTTTTAAATATATTATCCCAACTTACCTCGTCAATTTCAATATTTGATTTCGCAAACTCGTGTAATAATGAATATTGCCTGTTGAAAGTATCATCATCAACAGATCGATGAATTATTTCATCATCCTGCATATAAAGGGCATCCTCCTGTGTTTTAAATTGCATCACACCGGGATATTTTCGGAGCAGATTCAGTATCTCCCAATAACGATCCTTATTGAATTCATTACTTCGAATCAGATGTACATTAATCATCGTAAATAGTTTTAATTAAATAAAGTAAAAACGAAGTTATTACTTCGTTTTTACTTGAGATAAATTAATACAATCACACGGCAAAAACCGTTAAATACATATTATAGGTTATTCAGGCATAGGAAACCGAACCTTAAAAGGTTTTAATTTTCGGTATTCCCATAACAATTTACTTTACGGTGATGTCTGTTTACAATAAACATAAGCCCCGATGTTCAGCATCTTATTTAAAGAAAGTGTCATTAATCTTACCTTTCTTTTTTTCAGCGATATGATGTTCTAAACTTTCATTAACAACACTGAAAGCAATATTTATGTCAGATTTTGAGAAGTTAATACGGTTCTTTTCTTTGGCATTGAAATAATTAGCCGTGGATGTAATGTCAAAGTCCGCTCCGATAAAAACAATATTCCAAAGTCCGCTCTTCTCAAGAGCATCCATTTTTTTACGGATCATTTCACCGCTAAACCGTTTGGATGCATTTTCATGTCCATCGGTAAGTACAATCATAACTACGCTGGCTTCTTCGGTATTAAGATCGCGGCCGGCAACAAATTCCAATTTATCAATGCTGAGACCGATTGCATCAAAAAGCGCCGTTCCTCCGTTCGGTTTAACTTTTTCAATCGATGGAATCTCGCCTGTATTCACTCTCAAGATGCCCTCCGGGAAATCGATTATATCATTAAATAAACACAACGATACATAGATTTCCTGGTCCGGGTTTTCTTGGGCTATCTGATTGATTTTTACAATTTGCTCTGACCATCCAATCATTGTTTGGTGCCAGCAGGAGCTCATACTTCCACTTCGGTCGAGTATGAGGTGATAGTAGGTTTTGTTATTATTCATATGGATTTAATTTTAGATGCAATGTTAACAGCGTATAACAGGTGCTGGTTATTTCTGCAAGCTTGTAATTAATAAATCCAAAGGTGTATACCGGGTAGTTAAGTAAAGATTAGTTCAGCCGGTTACAATAATCATAGAACGAAGGATCACAGATATGCAAAGAGAAAGCTACAGGCTATATTAAAATTCATCATCCCGAATATCGCCCAATAATGGCCTCAAGGTTACCTCTTCCAATACGGTAGAACCACTGAATTGATAAATCAATCCACACAATGCGGCTATGTCTTCAGCGGGCATCATCCGGGATTTACTTAGCCGAGTATTCTTCCAGCTACTGCTCCAGGTTGCTCCGGGATTAATGGTGCTTACCCGTATGCCTTTGAGTTTGAGTTCATTTCGCAGATTCTCGCTAAACCCAACGAGGGCATATTTACTTACGCTATATGCACCACCGTTGGGATAAGGTTGTAAGCCGGCAATAGAGCCAATATTAATAATAAGCGGCTTGCGGCCTTTTTCTAAAAGCGGAATGGCCCATTGCGACAATCGCCAGGCGGCGTATAAATTTATATCAAGCATCTTCCGGAGTTCCGCTTCAGGTTGCTCGCTCACTTTACCGGGAGTATATATACCGGCATTATTTACAAGTACATCCAATCGTTTGTATTGCGATGCAAGTTTATGCAAGGCCTGATGCAAGGCTTCAGCATGACTTAGGTCGGCTATAACTACATTACAGCGTATGGCGTATTTTTTTTCCAGTTTATTTTTTTGCTCTAGGAGTTCGCGTTGGCTACGGGCAATTAATATTAAATCAAAGCCTAAGGATGCATATTGTTCCGCAATCGAACTGCCTATTCCTCTGCCCGCACCGGTAATTAGTGCCAGTGGGTTCTTATTCCTCTTTGCCATATTGTAGTCTGTATTTTGCATCAAAAATACCGAACTAAAAAACAGTATTTTTACGGCTATCCATTGAAATGAATAGTTTTTTTTATCAGTTTGGAAGGTACTTACTACTCCTTAAAAGTACTTTGGTAAAGCCTGAAAAAGGTAAAATATACTGGCGTGAACTTGCACGGCAGATGGTCGAGATTGGTGTTGGTTCCTTGGCTATCGTCATCATCATTTCTGTATTTATTGGAGCGGTTATTACCGTTCAAACGGCTTATCAACTTACTACTCCGCTGATACCAAGGAGTACCATTGGTTCAATCGTAACCAATTCAAGCATTTTGGAAATGGCACCAACGGTAACCTGTTTGATTCTTGCCGGAAAAATCGGCAGTAACATAGCCTCTGAAATTGGCACGATGCGCATCTCAGAACAAATCGATGCCCTGGAGATTATGGGCGTTAATGCCTCGGCATATCTGATTTTACCAAAGATTGTAGCCTCAGTTGTGATGATTCCGATACTGGTTATCATATCCGGTTTTTTGTGTGTACTTTCCGGTATATGGGTAGGCCAACTCACCGGAGTGGTTACTCGTGAGGAATTTATTCAGGGTTCCATTGAGTACTTCATCCCATTTACAGTTACGTTCTCGCTCATTAAGGCATTCACATTCGGTTTTATCATTTCATCGGTGTCAGCATACTATGGTTTTTATACAGTGGGTGGTGCCCTTGAAGTAGGAAAAACGGCTACTAAGGCCGTTGTGGTTTGTTGTGTGATCATTTTACTTGCTGATTATCTTCTGGCCCAACTACTCTTATGATCCGAATAGAAGGCGTCACAAAGTCGTTTGGTGATAAAAAGGTAATCGAGGGAATCGATGCATCCTTCGATTCAGGCAAGTGCAGTTTGATTATAGGCGCAAGTGGTTCGGGTAAAACGGTATTGATGAAAATTATGGTTGGATTAATGCAGCCAACTACAGGTAATATCTTCTATGGCGGCCGAACCGATTTAACCAACCTGGATAAGAAGCATCTAAAAGCCATCAGGCAGGAAGTAGGTATGTTGTTTCAGGGTGGCGCGTTATTCGATTCGTTAACGGTTGAGGAGAATATCATTTTTCCGTTAAACATGTTTACCGGTAAAAGTCGAAAAGAGAAGTTGATGCGTGTTGACGAGTGCCTGGAACGTGTTAATTTGAAAAATGCCAACAAACTATATCCCAATGAGCTGAGTGGCGGAATGAAAAAGCGGGTAGGCATTGCCCGCGCTATTGTAATGAATCCCAAATATCTGTTCTGCGATGAGCCTAATTCAGGCCTTGATCCATTAACAGCCATTGTAATTGATGGACTCATCCACGAAATAACCGTTGAATATCATATCACCACCATTATCAATACGCATGATATGAACTCCGTGATGGAAATCGGAGACCATATTCTTTTTTTACATCGTGGAATAAAGGAATGGGAGGGAACGAATAAAGAGGTTATGAATACTAACAATAAACTATTGAATGACTTTATATTTGCGAGTAAATTCCTAAAAGCGGTTAAATCGGCTTATCAACAAAATTCAAATACATAAACACAAACTATGAGCGTATTAGTTAATAAAAAATCAAAAGTGATTGTGCAGGGGTTTACCGGCACAGAGGGTTCTTTTCATGCCACACAAATGTTAGAATATGGCACCAATGTGGTGGGTGGTGTTACGCCGGGCAAGGGCGGAACACAACACCTGGATCGTCCTGTATTTAATACGGTTGCTGATGCCGTAAAACATACACAGGCAGATGTTTCCATCATTTTTGTACCACCGGCATTTGCCGCTGATGCCATAATGGAGGCGGCTGAGGCCGGTATTCAGGTTATCGTTTGCATTACAGAAGGAATCCCGGTTCGTGATATGATTACAGCATACCGGTTTGTAAAAGATCGCGGTTGTCGTCTTATAGGACCTAATTGTCCCGGAGTGATAACTCCCGGCGAAGCAAAAGTGGGTATTATGCCCGGTTTTGTTTTCAAAACCGGCCGTATTGGAATTGTTTCTAAATCCGGAACACTAACATATGAAGCGGCTGATCAGGTTGTAAAAGCCGGGCTCGGCATCAGCACAGCTATTGGAATTGGTGGCGATCCTATTATCGGTACGTCAACCAAGGAAGCTGTGGAGTTATTGATGAACGACAAAGAAACGGATGCGATTATTATGATAGGGGAGATTGGTGGCGGAATGGAAGCAGAGGCGGCCCGTTGGATAAAATCCACCGGAAACAAAAAGCCGGTTGTAGGATTTATTGCAGGTCAAACAGCTCCTCCGGGTCGTCGTATGGGACACGCAGGCGCTATCATCGGTGGTGCCGATGATACAGCGGCGGCAAAAAAACGAATTATGGCTGAATGCGGTATTCACGTTGTGGATAGTCCGGCTGTTATTGGTGAAACTATGTCTAAAGTCTTATCCGGGGTCATTGCCTGATAGGGTCATTCAGATAATTATATAACGGAATCAAAAACAGCTTTAATGAAATTATTAGAAGGTAAAGTAGCACTGATAACAGGAGCATCAAGAGGTATTGGTGAGGCCATAGCCAAAAAATATGCTGAACAGGGAGCTCATATTGCATTCACCTTTTTATCATCGGAACAGCGTGCCCGATCGCTTGAAAATGATTTGCGCAGTAACTCGAGTAAGGTACAGGCATATCGTTCTAATGCGGCCTCATTTTCCGAGGCAGAGAAACTGGTTCAGGATGTGATTGCTGAATTTGGTCGTATTGATATCGTAGTTAATAATGCGGGCATAACCCGCGATAATCTCTTACTGCGCATCACCGAGGATCAATGGGATGATGTCATTGATACCAACCTGAAATCGGTTTACAATATCACCAAACAGGTAATCAAACCCATGATGAAACAACGCTCCGGTTCGATTATCAATATGAGTTCGGTGGTAGGGGTAAGCGGGAACCCCGGTCAATCGAATTATGCGGCGTCGAAGGCAGGGATTATTGGCTTTTCAAAGTCCATTGCTCAGGAAATGGGCTCGCGCAATATTCGTTGCAATGCCATTGCCCCCGGTTTCATTGAAACGGAAATGACCGACACCTTATCGGACGAGGTGAAAAAAGAGTTTATGAAGTCGATCCCGATGGGGCGTTATGGTACGGCTGAAGAAGTTGCTAATCTTTGTTTATTTCTGGGTTCTGATTTGTCTACGTATATCAACGGACAGGTCATTCATATTTGCGGAGGTTTGAATACATAATGTATTTAACTACATTTCGTTCATACATCTTAACCTAACATAAAAGCTTTGTTAGAACTAGAGCTTTCATATCCGAATTGGTATATTATACTCTGCATCATAGCAGGTACCGGATTTTCATTGTTACTCTATTTTAGAGACAAAACTTTTTCTGAGGTTAAATATTCCCGTTTGCTCAATCGGTGCCTACTTATGTGCCGGGCTATTTTGTTGTCGATACTTTTTATTTTACTGCTTTCGCCGTTACTGAAAATCATCAGAAGCGAAACGGAAAAGCCGCTTGTCGTTATACTCAAAGATGGCAGTCAGTCCTTGCCTTTAATCTTATCTGCTGAAGAGATTAATAAATACCATAACACCTTACGAAATTTAGCCGAGGCTCTCAGTAAAGATTATGAAGTACAGACTCTAAAATTTGGCAGTGCAGTACAGAGCACCAATACGGATTCGCTTACAGAAACAGCAACAGACCTTTCTGAGGCTTTAACGTATGTATTTGATAACAACAGAAGCCGCAATCTTGGTGCGATTATTATGGCTTCGGATGGTATCTATAATAAAGGAAGTAATCCCTTATATCTGCCTCAATTGTCAACTGTTCCGGTATTTACCATACCCGTAGGAGACACCAGCGTAAAACGCGATGTAACGATTACCAAGGTAAATTGCAACCCTGTTGTTTATTTAGGTAATAACCTTACAATGCAGATTTTTGGGAGGGCGCTCTCCTGTTCTGCCTCATCTACCACACTCACGGTGACTCATATTGTCGATGGAAAAGAGCAAAAGCTTTTTGAAAAAAATATCGTGATTACAAATAATCAGTTTCCCATAACACAGGAGGTTATCCTATTGGCTGATCGTAGGGGTGTTAATCACTTCAGAGTCCGTTTGTCGGAAGTGGATAATGAAATAACAACAATCAATAACGTTAAAGATGTTTTTGTAGAGGTGCAACAGGCAAAAGATAAGATACTGATAATGGCAGAATCGCCACATCCCGATATTGCCGCTCTGAATCTAACCCTACAGGAAATAAAAAATTATCAGGCCGAAGTTCATTATCAACCCGATTATCCATCAGACCTAACCGATTACAAACTCGTTATTTTTCATCAACTGCCGACCGGAGATACCTATTTCAATACCTTTATAGCGAAGCTAAGAGATCGCAAAATTCCCCATCTGTTTATCGTGGGCAGTGAAACAGTTGTTGGATCAATCAACAACGCTCAGAATATCTTCAGAATAAATGGATCTAATGCAAAACTGAATACCGTTCTGGCTTCATTTAACAAGGACTTTGCCTTGTTTACTCTGTCAGACCGTACCAAGGACCAGATTAATATGTTCCCACCACTACAAACTTTATTCGGTGACTATCGGTTAGGTGCAACCGGCATTTCAATGCTTACTCAAAAGATTGGTAACGTAGCAACATCGTATCCGCTAATGGCCTTTGCCAGTGGGCTTCAGTCCAATTCGGGCATCATTGCCGGAGAGGGAATCTGGCGCTGGCGTTTGTACGACTATCAAAAGAATAAGAATCATGATGCATTTAATGAGCTTATCCGAAGATGTATTCAATATCTGGTTAGCCGATCATCCAATAAGCCATTTCGTGTATATGTTCAGAATGAATCGGGGAATGATAACATCAGGGTATTCGGGGAGAATGAGCCGGTTACTTTTAATGCAGAACTATATAATGAGTCCGGAGAACTGGTTAATATACCGGATGTAAAGCTTTCAGTTAAATCAAAAGATGGTAAGGATTATGATTTTCAGTTTAATAAAACCTATAATGCTTATAGCATAAACACAGGCAGTTTCATTAACGGAGATTATACGTGGAGCGCAACCACTACCTTTAATAATCGCAATTTATCAGAGAGCGGTACATTTCGCATTAGCCCTATACAGTTAGAGAGTATTAACCTCACCGCAGATGATAACTTAATGTATCAGTTGGCTGCTAACAGCGGTGGCGCTATGTTCCCCTTAGACCGCAGCGAAGAAATCATCAACCTAATTAAAAGTAACGACACCATTAAACCGGTTATCTATTCCATTAACAAAACCGAATCGGTGATTAACCTAAAATGGTTGTTTGCCATATTGCTGGCGCTGCTTACCTTAGAGTGGTTTTTAAGAAAGTACAACGGCTCGTATTAAAATAAAAAAAACGCTCAGGTTTGCACCCGGCTCCAGCCGTATGCCGCTCCACATATCCTTGCACGCATAGAGTATACTGTTTTGTATAGTAAGCGTATCGCCGCTTTGCACTATTAATTGTTTGTTGCTGTAAATGCTTATGGTATCGTATTGTAAAGTGAGGTTAGAGTTGACGGTGAGGTGCTCTGCAGGTCTGTAGCACGATTTAATAGCTTGCCTTTGAAAAAGACTACGCTGCTGTAATGCATAGTGCTGTCTTTTTCGGTAAATAAAAACGAACGGCGAAAGGGCTGCTGAGCTTGTGCAACATTACAAGCTAATAAAAAGGTTATCACAATTACTCCCTTACGCATACCGTAAATTTAATACAACACCGTTACATTACCCGTAGCGTATTGTTCTTTGTTATCATATATTGTAGTATAAACTGCCTGCCACTGATATACGCCAATGGGTACGCGCTCTCCTTTAAAAGTACCATCCCAGGCAAAGTTCACATCGTTGGTGCTATAGAGCAGGTGACCCCACCTAACGTAGAGGTTTAGT
>BJGO01000071.1 GCA_014190535.1 Bacteroidota bacterium
GTTCTGTGTCAACATCGTTTTCCTTAATGAACAGCTGATTTTCTAATCAAAAATATTTCCCAGGTCATCGTGTAAATCTTTTACTGAGCCAAAGCCGATTACATCTTTTAACACGTGCTCCTCACTCAGTTCCGAGGCTTTTATCATCTTCTCAAAACCAAACTTCTCCTTGATATCATATACCACACGACGAAGAGTGTTTTTACGGATATTATTTTCAAATAGCTCCAACTGCACCATCTCATCCGGAATGAAGGCGTTTACCGTAATCCCCATAGCGGTCATCTCTTTATTGATGATAGGCTCACAATGATTAGCTTCCTGAAATTTTTTCATACGTACCCGTATCAGTTGCATCAGCTCGGTGCCATCCTGTACAGGCTTGCCTGTTTTTATTTTTTCTCCCCATCGGAAGCCATTTTCATAGGAAGCCATGAAATAAATCTCATTGCAGAATACACGCTGTTTAACCATACGCCGTTCGAGTGTCATACATAGCGAGGTAAAAAGTTCTTCCAATATTCTCAATGATTGTCGTTGTGCACGTGATATCTGACGCATAGCCTGCATACTCTTATATCCGTGAGCCCACATATCGACCTCTGAAAAATTGAGCCGATAATGCCAGTGTTCACCTACAATACTATGGCAAGCCATACGGATTTTTTCAGGGGGTGTATATCGAAGTTGTAATGGCGTATTAATACCGTAACGACGCAACCGCAATGCCATAGCATCGGCGATACCGGGCAAATCGGTGAGTTGCAGTTTAGATAACACGTCATCGATATTTTCCGGCATGATCTTCACCAAACCATCCGGCTTCTGCAAGTCGGTAGCCAGTTTGGCTAAAAACGCATTGGGCGCAATACCTATCGAGCACTTTAGCCAATCTCCGGCTTCGTTGCGTATGTCGGTTTTAATTTGCCGGGCAAGTTTCTCAGGATCTTTATATACCAGTTTATAATTAGTCAGATTCATTACCGCCTCGTCTATGCTCTTAGGGATCACATCATCGCAATACTTACGCAAGACCTTAATAATTTTCTGATGAAATTCACGATACCTTGTAGGATGTGTTTCGAGAGGAACCAGATCGGGACAGATTTGCATGGCTTCGTTCAGCCGAAGGCCCAGCTTAATACCCCGCTTTTTAGCCTCAATAGACGGCGCAATAACGCAACCGAATTTACCGGTATATACACAAACCCCAACAGGGCGGCCACGCAACCAATAATTTACCTGTTGCTCACAGGATGCAAAAAAGCTATTCATATCTACGAACAGCACCAGCCCTTGCGGATTCTTATCGAGAGTATTTTGGTTCATAGTAAGATCAAAAATATTACTAATATTTTTAGTTTACTATTTTTTTAGATATAAATAAATGGTATTTATGGTCCAAAAACAAAAAAGCCCGCAAAGAGCGGGCTTTTTATAAATATCATCTATTAATGATCCGTTACTTAAATGCATTAAGTCCGGTGATGTCCATCCCGGTAATAAGCAGGTGGATATCGTGTGTACCCTCGTAGGTTACAACACTTTCCAGATTCATCATATGGCGCATGATAGAATATTCTCCGGTGATGCCCATACCGCCGTGTATCTGGCGGGCTTCACGGGCAATATTGAGGGCCACTTCCACGCTGTTTCGCTTAGCCATAGAAATCTGAGCCGGTGTTGCACGCCCCTCATTCATCAGAACGCCAAGACGCCAGACCATAAGTTGAGACTTGGTAATTTCGGTTATCATCTCGGCAAGTTTTTTCTGTGTAAGCTGAAACTGGCCAATAGGACGTTCAAACTGAATGCGCTCTTTTGAATAACGGAGCGCAGAGTCGTAACAATCCATAGCCGCACCCAATGCACCCCAGGCGATGCCATAACGCGCAGAGGATAGACAGGTCAGCGGTCCTTTTAGTCCTTTGACTTCGGGAAAAATATTCTCTTTAGGTACCTTAACATTATCAAAAACCAGTTCACCGGTTGCTGAGGCGCGAAGACTCCATTTACCTTTGGTTTCAGGAGTGGTAAATCCTTCCATACCTCGCTCCACAATTAATCCGCGTATGTCACCTGCTTCATCTTTTGCCCAAACAACGGCAACATCAGCAAAGGGCGAATTGGAAATCCACATTTTAGCTCCGTTGAGTATGACGTGATCACCGGCATCTTTAATATTAGTAATCATACCTGCCGGATTGCTGCCATGATCGGGTTCAGTTAATCCGAAACAACCCAGAAATTCACCACTGCCTAATTTGGGAAGATATTTACGACGCTGCATCTCGCTGCCAAATTTGTAAATAGGATACATGACCAAAGATCCTTGAACCGATGCCGTGGATCGCACGCCACTATCGCATCGCTCCAATTCCTGCATGATGATGCCGTATGAGATATAGTCAAGACCACCACCTCCATACTCTGCCGGTATACTTGGACCAAATGCACCAATGTCTGCTAACTCCTTTACAATGTGTGTTGGAAATTCGGCGCGTTGTGCATAGTCTTCAATGATTGGGCTTAAACTTTTTTTAACATACTGCCTTACGGTATCTCGAATCAACTTGTGCTCATCAGTAAGAAGCTCGTCGAGTTGATAATAATCCGGGTGTTGGTAGAGGTCTTTGTACATGCGAATGAATTAAGGATGGGCAAATTTAACAGAATAAGGCTTGAGGATTTGGAATTGTTTAAAATACCTGCGTATTGTTGCATATTATTTATACTAATTAATGGATCATTTTCTTCAGGTAGGTTGTAAAGGGGTAAAACGATATGTGCCCATAGGGATCACCCGGGCGGAGCAAGAGCTTAAATGTTTGATTGAATTTAATTGTAGAGCCACAGTAGATCAAAAAACAGCACAATTTGAACAAAGCAACACATTTGATTACGTAATTTTCATCGACGCCATAAACAATGCATCAAAAAAGAACTATCGCATGCTTGAAGAATTAGGGCAGGCTATCATCCATTATATCCATTCACATTGTAAAGGGATAGACCAAATCGAATTAGAACTAATAAAGAAGAATCCCTTTCTGCATCATCATCAGGGTGGAGATGTGTTTATATTAATCCGGGGATGATACCTGACTTATGCGGGCTTTCAACTGTTGAATAAATGCATCGCTAACCGGTTTTCCCAGAGACTGTGCTCTGGTGGCGGCCTCCAATGCCTGATTATAATTTCCCAGATTGTAATTAACGTCTGCGCTGAGCAGATAGGCATCGGCGTTATCCGGATTAAGTAAAATAGCCCTGTTAATATCTATTAATGCTTCATTATATTTCTTCATCGTCATATAAGTGCGAGCCCTGTTGGCGTATGCTTCTGTATAGTTTGGATCGAGTGCTATCACTCGGGCATAATCGTTCAGCGATGCCTCATATTCCCCTCGCAGAGCAAGCAGATTGGCTCTATTGCTATGTGCTTTAATATTATTATCATTCATAGAGAGAACCTGATTAAAATCTTTCAGCGCCTCACCATATTTTCCCTGAATGCTTAATGCAATACCCCTGTTCATATAGCCACCCTCATCCTGCGGTCTAACCCGAATGGCTCTGTTGCAATCCGCTATGGCAGAGTCGAGCAATCCTCTTACTCTGAATATATCGGAGCGATTAATCAGTGCCTCAGGAAAATCTTTTTGAAGCGAAAGTGCAATATTGAAATGTATCATTGCGGAATCAAGCATTTCTTTTTTCTGGTAATAGGAGCCGAGATTATTATGCGCATTGGGCGCATAATTGTAAGTTGAAATCACATCGGTCCATAAAGATTCACTGTTGTTCCATATTAGAACCCGACTATACGTTTGATATGAAAAAAACAATACGATACCAGCCGAAAAAATGAATAGCTGTTGTACGTTTATTTTTTTCACATCCTTCAAATATCTTAATGCTCCAATAATAAGAATAATTAAGCCGATATAGGCCAGATAAGTATAGCGCTCTGCAAAAATGGCATTACCAACAGGCAATAATTGAAGGATTAGAATTACATTAACTAAAAACACACCAACACCAAAGTGCACCAGTCTGCTTCGAAAAAAAGTATACCCAACAATAATGGTGATAAGAATCAGTGCAACGGGAGCTAAATAATATAAAACAGGGTAATTGTCTGATGTTTTTAAAGGATACGGGTGGAACGCGGCAAGTTGTATTGGGAAAATAAATTTGTATATGTAACTGAATAAGGCATAAGTAGCAAACAAGATACGATCCATCCAGGTGTATATAGGAATAAAGTTAATGGCCTCAGACTCACGCTGCGCTTTTATAGCAAGTAACCCAAAGAAAACGGATAAAACAATAAACGGTAATTTGTCCAACACATTTTTCAGCAGATTCTTTTTACCAACCCAATAGTCCATTAGAAATAAAACTACAGGCAAGGTCACTGCTTGTGCCTTTGATAAGTTGGACATTATAAACAAGAGTAATGTGATAGCATACCATATCCATTTAACCGATGACAATTTATTGTATTGAATAAAGGCTAGGATCGCTAAAAAGTAAAAGAATACATATAGCACATCCTTTCGCTCAGATATCCAGGCAACCGATTCGACGTGCATAGGATGTATTGAAAACAACAAGGCGCCTAATGTACTCCAGGCGGTTGAGTTGAATAGTTGTTGCAAGATAAAAAAAAGTAATAGCGTATTAAACAAGTGCAGAAAAAAAGAGGTTCGGTGAAAAGACGGTGCATGATTGCCAAAGTTGGCGTAATCGACACCCAAAGACAGCATTGCTATTGGGTGATAGTTACCCATTACACTTGACTGCTTAAAATGTTCCGTCCAGTTTGAACGGTTAGTTTGTTTTACCAACTCATTATCCAGGACATAGCCATTATCGTCCCAGTTAGTCCATCCATTTTTAAAGGTAGGCCAGTAAGAAACCGTAGTGAGTATAACGATCAAAAGCAGGTTTGGAAAAACAGTCTCCCACCATTTTTTTTGATGTTTCGTTTTATTGCTTAACGGCTGTTTTTTATCCTTACTCATAGCATACAACAAACCTAATTTATTCCTGAAACATATTTTTAATAAACAATTTGCAAATTCGCACAATGAAAAAACTATTGTCTTTTTTACCCATTCTGTTCTCTATTTCTGTTTTTGGTCAATTTAATGGTCCGGAGAGTATTGACTTTCACGCACCAAGTAATCGATACTTTATTTCAAACACACAAACAGGAAGCATCAAATACCGCAATCCAGATGGATCAATCGGCACACTCATCAGCAATTTAACTCCTGCACCTTATGGTATTGAGATCATCGGTGATACACTCTATGCCTGTTGTGCCTCTTTTTTAAGAGGTTACGACATTAACACCGGACAACAGGTTATAAGTATTAACACCGGTGCAACATTTCTGAATGGCATCACCCATGACTATAACGGTAATATTTACGTAACTGACTTTACCGGTAAGCGAATTCACCGGGTTCGTTATCTTGAGAACACATCAAATATTATGATTAGCGGATTAACTGCCAATCCAAATGGCATTATCTACGACCAGGTTCATAACCGATGTGTCTTTGTAAACTGGGGTTCGAACGCCAAAATCATGCAATTAAACCTAAGCGATTCTACGGTTTCAGTTTTACAACAAACCAGTTATACCAATATTGATGGTATAGCCCGTGACAACAATGACAATTACTATATTGCCGTATGGGGGAATAATAGCATTGTACGTTATGTCGCTAACTTCAGTACCTCCGCTGAAATTGTTGCTACCGGCATGAATAAACCTGCCGACATCTACTATAATCTTAATACAGATACGCTGGCTGTGCCTAACTCAGGTAATAATACCATCTCACTATTGAATTTTGCACCACCACCTCCCCCATCTAATACGATATGCAGTCTATTACCTATTACCGTAAATACTGACTCCATTGTATTCAAAACCATTGGTATGAGCAGTTTTGGTGATTCAGCCATTCACGTTACGCTATACAATGCATCGGAATATAATTTCGCATATCCGCTGGCACGCTATGAATTTTTATCGCCACTCCCTGCAGGTGTTACCGTGCATCCGAACTCTCAGGGTTTCAACGTTTTTGCTTCAGCCTGGAATACGCTCGAAACTGCTGTATCAACCTGTAATATGTTTGTTACGCAACCGATACCGGATAACTACACAGTTAAATTCCGACTATGGCTTGCTAACCTCTCTCCTGCTCCTGCAGATACGTGTTATTTTACTGATACCTTTTCTGTTGTGTTAAAATTTCCTTTATTCAACGGTCAGCCAGCATTAGATGATGAAGCCTTAACACTATTAGCTCAACACGGAACATCATACACCATTCAAGCAAGTCGGGACATAACTTTATTGAAGGTTGTTGATATTACCGGACGCATTATTTGCAGTATCACACCGCAAAATCAATTGGCCACAATAGATTTATCTAATGATCCTCCGGGAATTTATCTGGTTCAACGGTTCATCGGTCAAAGCCCACGAGGCATTCCGCTTAAACTAACCCGTTAAAACTTTACTTATTAAAAAGATTCATAGTTCGCTCGAGGCCCACCGTTGTGAAGGAACGTGTGGCCTCACACGATTTTTTAATTAATTCAGGTAATTGTTTTTGTTCTTGATCATTCCATTTACCCAACACATAATCGATTTGACGACCTTTACCAAAAGTATTGCCGATGCCAAATCGTAAACGGGGATATTGATCGGTTGTTAACATCTCGGTAATGTGTTTTAACCCATTATGGCCACCATCACTTCCCTTTGCTCTGATTCGTATGGTACCAAAGGGAAGAGCCAGATCATCAACCAATACCAACAAGTTTGATTTATCGATATCCAGTTTTTGAAGCCAGTATCTTACCGCCGCGCCGCTCAGGTTCATATAAGTTGTTGGTTTAATCAGATGCACCTGTCTACCTTTATGTTTAACGAGAGCGTAATCGGCAAAACGCTCTGTAAAAAAAGATGCACCGGCTTCTTTTGCCAGTGCATCTGTAATGTCAAATCCAATATTGTGTCGGGTATCGCGGTATTCGTTGCCTATGTTACCAAGTCCGGCTATTAAATACTTCACCCTGAGATGTACTTATTTATTTTTTTGCGGCGGCGGCAGGTGCAGCGGCTGATGCGGCGGCGGCTTTAGGCTCTTCCTTAACAACACGCGGAACGAATACTGATGCCACTGGAATGCTTGCGGCATGCATCACTTCTATTCCTTCTATGTTGATATCACTAACACGGAATGTTTTACCTAATTCCAGATGTTCGAGATTAAGCTCGAGTGCAGGCACCAAACGCTCTGGAATAGTTTTCACTTTTAGTTTACGTACTTTTTGCTGGAGTTTACCGCCATCGCGAACCCCTTTGGGAGAGCCCCCAATGATACGAACAGGCAGTTGTACCGTAATGGATTTACCATTTTCGATAGCCAGAAAATCGAGGTGCGTTACTTCATCGGTAACCGGATCCATCTGAATCTCCTTAACGATAGCTCTATGGGTAGATCCATCAAGGTTGATGTCGGCGATTTGAAAATCTGGTGTGTAAATCAAGTGACGTACTTCTGCGTTGGATAGGGAGAAACTCTTGTTCTCCTTTGATCCGTAAAGATTACACGGCACCATTCCTGCTGACCTTAAACTAGCGGCAGCTTTTTTCCCTTTTTCAGTTCTGGCGGTTCCGTTCAATTGAATTGCGTTCATAAAAATTTATTTATTTGATTAGTTAATTAATGAAAAGTGATGAGATGGATTTGTGTTCGTACATATTCCGGATAGATTGGGCAAAAAGTTCACCAACACTAAGCACACGTATTTTCTCGGAATTCCTTTTCAGCGGTATAGTGTTACATACCACTATTTCGCTCAGGTGTGAGGCTTCAATTTTTTCGATTGCCGTTCCGGAAAGTACGGGATGCGTACATAGAGCCCTTACGGAATTGGCGCCTTTGTCAATTAATAATTTTGCAGCGTTACACAAGGTGCTGGCAGTATCGATAATATCGTCAACCAGGATAACATCTTTACCGGCAACCTCTCCGATTACAGTCATCGATGCAATTTCGTTAGCTCGTTTACGGTGCTTGTCGCAGATAACCATTTCGCGACCAAAATACTGAGCCAGATGACGGGCCCGATTAGTACTACCCACATCCGGAGATGCAAAGATGATATTGTCCAGATTAGGTAAAGAACTCAGATAGGGAATAAATATCGTATTGCTTTCCAAGTGATCTACCGGTATATCAAAGAAACCCTGTATCTGAGGAGCATGGAGATCCATAGTCATAATCCGGTTGGCGCCTGCCGCCACCAAAAGATTTGCCATAAGCTTGGCCGCAATGGCAACGCGTGGCTTGTCTTTTCGATCCTGACGGGCATATCCAAAATAGGGTATTACAGCAGTGATATATGCCGCTGATGCTCTTCGGGCAGAATCAATGAGGAGTAATAACTCAAGGATATTTTCAGCAGGAGCAAAAGTAGACTGAATAAAGAATACATAATCGCCACGCACCGACTCCAGAATGACGGGTGAGATTTCTCCGTCAGCAAAGCGTTGTACCTTCAATGTGCCAAGGCCCACACCATAGGATTGGGCTATTTCTTTAGCCAAGTACTCCGAAGATGTACCTGAGAATATGCGAACGACTGATTCCATTTTTTAACGGGAGCGCAAGGATATTAAAGTAAACCGACTTTGAGAAATAAGACTATATATTGATTTTCAACTTGATACCTTATTTCTTGGGCGGGTAAGATTTTTTAATGGAATCTAGCTCAGTGGGTTTATCCGGGCGTGGTTTGGGTAAAGGATCAGCCTGTATATTGCCCGGTTTTTTAGCATCACCGGCAGAAGATTCCTCTATATTAATTTCGGTTGGTGTTGCAGATAGCGTATCAACCCGGTGAATACTGCCACTATCCGGTACAATCGCATTATGTTTTTCGGATTCTACCTCAGGGTTACAAGCGGTGAAGCCTGCCAACATCATACTACTGAACAATAAATATTTCCTGGGCATATTGTTTTGTTTTTGATGAAACATTGAGGATATAGGTCCCGGGAGGAAGCATACTCCTGTTGAATCCGAGCGAGTATGAAGTATCGGCAATCAGTTCTTTATCTGCCAGATGCTGAACTACTCTGCCGCCGGCGTCAAAGATATCGATAGAAACAAGAGCCGATTCACTTAGCATAAGAGCAAGGTTGAATTGGTTAACTACCGGATTAGGATAAATTAAAGCACCCGACTGATCAACTTCGGGATTACTGATTGAAACCGGAGCGCCATTCGTTATCTCGCAGACATTATTTCCATAGAAATTATTGTTTAATCCATAGATACCAAATACCCAGGCCGTAGGAGTAACTGTTGCCGAACTTCTGGCTATGCCGCCATAATCACCCCAGCGTTCATATGTAGATTGATCCGGCTCCACATCGATAAAATCAACACCCGGTTTTATTGAAAATGAAGTACCGAAGTTCATATTATCATCGCACTCTACAACCTCGATACCGGGATTTACAGACGTTGATGCTATTTCGTACATAAACAAAACAGACTTATCGGTTTGTGAATTAGTAAACGAAACCATAGCAGGATAAGCTATATCCACATTAGCCTTACCAAATTTCTTAATTGATGCCGAGAGCGGGTTCAAATTAACACGTGCATAGTAAATGCCATTATACCCGTTTTGATCAAATGCCGCCGTGAATGCACAGTGGATAATGTTATTTAGAAAAAAGGCATGCTTCATTCTGCAATCGCCAACATCTAAATCCTGACTTGTTCCGGGTTGTAATGCGTTACTGCCAATCTGAAATGAGGTAACAGAGGTTGAAAATCCATTTAACTGCGGATTATTGCCGATGTCTGCCGTGAGGTCATAGAGCTGTATTTTATTTCCGCTTCCTGCAGAACGAACGCCACACAGAATGATACCGGGTCCATAGTTGCCGGTTTGTCCGTAACTACAAGGAACAAGAGTAAAACTACCCTGATTCTGATTATCCTTGATATTACTCCAATACAGATAATTTAATGTTCCTCCGGCATACATAGGTGCTTTAGTCATCTGGAATAAAACAGACTCCTTAAAGAAATCATTGTCATCGAACAGATTTACCGTTACATAAAGCTCATTATTAGAAACACCAATATTTGGAAAGTCGGCCCAGCGCCCCGCCACAGAGTTGCTCACTTTAATCTTGTAATAAAACCAGCCATCGACCGGGTTAGTCGTTTTAGACACAAAGCATAAAATATAAGAGGTGCCGGAAGTAAATCCGTGAAGCATACAAAGAAAGAAACGATCACTGCCACTGTCATAGATCACTTTAGGGTCGTAGAGTATGCTGTTAAGGGTATTGTCATTGACAAAGGACTCAAATGATTTACTACCCTTCAGCTGACCGGTGCTGGTATAGTAACGGATATTAGAGTTTACAGCCGTTACGATGTAACCATCTTTGGAAACGGCAATAGCGTTGTCGGGAGGATAAGAGCCGTCGAACAGGTTCGCATCGAACTGAGCACCTTTTTGCAGGGGTGCTCTGGAAGATAGTGGTGAAACAGACTCGTCCTGATTTTCCAGAGATTGTAACGTTTTAGGAGGGTATGCATTCTTAATCTCGAGCAGTTCAGGATCCGGATTGCCCTCATCTTCAATTTTAAGGAATTGCAGATTCCAATCCGCTGTATTCATATCGGGTTGAATCAATCCGGCACATTCCACATGCATCAGTGCACTGCGCGTGGCCGAGCCGGAGGAACTATGAGGCGCAGTAGCATCAATCGATTTTGTGAATTGCGCATTACTGTTTAGTGCAAGAAGTACATAAAGTGCTGTTAGGCTAAGCTTAAAGTTCATCGTTATCTCTTAATTAATCTTTCTGCTAAAGTAAATTAAAAAAACAAGCCCTTATGTAATGGATATATAAAGTCGTTACAAAACAAAAAAGCCCGCTAATGCGGGCTTTGAATCGATTTCTTCTTTTTTATGTGGTTACTTGTTAACCGTAAACGTAGTTGTTAATTTACGATCGCCCACAAACAATCCGACAAAATAATTGCCTGCAGGATATTCGGTAAGATCGATGTTGAAGTTATTTAATCCTACTGAAGGATTGAGGGTAGTTTCGCTCATGGCCTGTCCCATGGTATTGTAAACGATTAGGCGTGATGGCACTACAACCGGTGTATAATACTTCAACGCTACGGAATGTATGGCCGGATTGGGCGTAACAGATGTTATAGAGGCTTCGTTGCCATTGATCATCTGAACCGACAGATCGGGTTGTACGACAATTTTGTAATAATCGATTGTATAGGGTTGTTCAACCGGGGTACCCAACTGTGTGATAACAGCATTTGCAGTAACTGAAAACTGAATGTTGTATACACCACTGCTACCGGCGGCCGGCGTTCCGGTTATTAATGCACAGCCAATCGAATTACCCGGAAAAGTTCCGTTTGCGGGGTTGGTTGTATAGGTAAATGGCACTGAAGATGGAATAGCTGACAAGCCTGTAACATCAGTAACGGTGATATTTTCAATCGTTACAGCTACCGGAAAACCGCCCAATGAGGCAACCGTGTCCAGCGGGACTTTAAAATTTACCGTTGCAGAATAAGGCATCAATTCATAAGCACTTGGAAGATTTGTGGCACTGTCAGGTACGATGCCGGCACCACCACCGGATGGCCATTCGGGGGTGCATTGTGCGTTAACAAAGGTTGCACTAAGGGTTAAAAAGGAGGCGAGTAAAAGTTTTTTCATGTACGTTTTTTAATTTTATAAACTCAAACGTACATAAAAATTTTGAAGCGTGTTATTGGAATTATTTACTTGAGTTGCTTCAGGATGATCCCATCATAAGGATTAAGCTCGATAGCGCTATCGTTTCGTTTAGCTCTGAACTTCTTTTTAGATTCCATATTATACCATACACCCGGTGCAATCTCTTTCATAGGTAAGGTAAGCGCTTGTGCGGATGCATTCATAATAACTACAATTCGCTGATCGTTTAATACGCGTTCAAAAGCTATAACGCGACTGCTATCGTTTAAATAAAGCGTTTTGTAACTACCTGTCTGGAGGCAGGTATTTGAATTTCGCATTTGTATGAGTTGTCGGTAGTACTCATAGATATCATTATTTATTCGAACCGGACTTAACCGATTACGAGCTGTTTGATCAGGAAGATACTTTTCTGAAGTATACGCTATATCAGGCCAAAGCATAGGTTTGCGGCAATCGGGATCGTTAGCGCCCCACATGCCCTGTTCATCACCGTAATAAATCATTGGTGCACCAACATACATCATCTGAAAGAGCACACATAACTTCATTTTATTGAATGTTTTTTCATCAGGCATTCCGGAATCATATTCTGGATT
>BJGO01000072.1 GCA_014190535.1 Bacteroidota bacterium
CAAACTCCTCTTGCACCGGCAAGCTACAGTTATCTTACCTGGGGCTTGTTTCCCGGCGATACATTGCCTGCCTTAGCCTTAAACCTGCCTTCAACCGCTGCCGATATCATAGCCCCACACGACACCGCCTTCTATACGCTGGCTTTTGATGTGGATTGCAGCTTCGTAGCCGAGCAACTGCAGGCTATGTACGCCGGCTTTGGGTTGTGTGAGAACTTTTTCAACTTCGATACCCTTACTGCTGTTTTCTTTAATAATTACGGACCTGATACTTGCTGTACTAATTCACTGGAGGCGTTTGGCGATACCTTACTTTTATCCTGTGGCGGAACTTATCAATACACCTTACATATTAATGATTCATTAAACCTGTTTACAGCAACTCTAACCACATTAGCAAACGATACACTATTTAGCGCAACCGACTTGGATTATGGTACACTTTACACATACTGTTGTCTGAGTAATGGAGAATATATACTACATATACTTAACAACAGCACTTTTATACAACACGATATGATTGTTGTGGTTGATACTATATCATCTTTTGTAGATACCGCTGCGATAACTATCACCAACAACTATAGTTTATGTGCCGGTACAGCAGCTATTTTACAAGCAGACACATCCTATAGTTATTACTTGTGGAGTAATGGAAGTACTAACGACACCGCAATGGCCGCTTTGCCGGGTACATACTGGGTACAGTTATTTAACAGCGACTCATGCCTTGCTGCTTATGCATCCATTACCATTAATGCAGATTGCTATAACGATACATTATTCTCAAACCCTCTCGCATCCTCATTAATCAATGCAGGAATATCAGGCTTTGACAATTCCATGGGAACGATATATATTTCTGGCACATTCACGATTGATGAAGACTTTTATTTTCAGCATGCGCATATCATCATGGGCCCCAATGCGCTCATTCGTATAATAGACGGTGCATTATTGAGTATCGAAGACTCCACAACCATAGAAGGCTGTTGCCTGTCGTGGCAGGGAATTTATGTGAATTACAACGCCGGTATAGCTGTGCGCAATGCTACAATTAAACATGCGCATATTGCAGCCATACGATCTTTTGGAAAACCCCTGGCATATAGTATAGTAGGTTCTCGCTTTATAAATAATCAAACGGCATTGTGGATACAACCTGCCGGTAATGGTAGCAGCGACAACAACCTGCACTTACAATATGAAGATTATGAAAACGCTTTGATTGCTGCTAATGACTTTGTTAATGATGAAGCAAACAATCTCATAATACAATACGATAACCAACCAAATTATTTGCGTGGTAAAAACGGTATTCGATTCTGGAACTACAGGCAAACCAATGCAGGAATAGTTAACGGTGTTGAAGATGTAATTATTCCTTTAGGTAATTCAAGTATGAACAAAAATCGTTTTATGAATTTAAAAACGCTCGGCATATCGGTAATTAATGCATCGGCAAATATTATCTCTAATCATTTCACTCATTTACCACTTGGAATTTATTATTTAGACCAAAACGGATTTGAAATACAAACTTCGCTGAACGTTGGAGATGAAACTAACCCGCCTGCCGATACTACTTTGGCATATAATAGTTTCTTTAATTGCATTACCGGTATCAATGTTACCAAAAAATACAACCCTGTAATAAGTATTAGGGGCAACTTCTTCAATGCATCCCATTACAATAATCAGGATTATGCATTGTATGCCAATGTGATTATAAAAGGTGAGCGTTGCCATATTTCGTATAATGGCATCAATCGTTTCAGGAAAAAAGCTTTATATCTTTACAATGCAAAAACAAACATTACAGAGATAATGTATAATACCATTACTAATCCCACGGCTGTTGCCAATAGCACCTGCGATAAAACCGGTATATACATAAGTAACCCTGCACAGGATTATACTAAAACAGTTATTGAAGGCAATTACAGTAACAATACTCAATTTGGTATATACATCAACAAAGTAAGCTCACAGTTTGCGGCTACCGGCGGTGTAAACCCGGCTATAGTAAGCAACGAAGTGCTGGTAAGCCTGCCTGCCGGCAGCAGCGGCTGCGGATTTATTAATTATTACAGCTACGGTATATGGTTGGCCGAATGCGAAGGAGCCTATCTATACGGCAATAATGTGAGAGGCAACCTCAACAATACACAAACCAACCCCATAATGACCAACAGCGCTCGGCGAGGCTTCCAGATAGACGGCTGCCCGTATTTTTTAATGAGCGAAAACATGGCGCAGAAATTTAACTACGCTGTAATGCTGCAGGCCACACCGGTGCAACTGCATAAAGGCAATTTGCTGTGCAACAATTTTAAAAACTGCAACTTCGGCATAGGCTTTATGGGGGTTACCGACGTAGGCCCCATAGCCGACCACGATGCAGTAAATAATGTGCTGCTACCCAGCGACAACGAGTTCGACAATACCACAGTGCATACTGTGGCGGTGAATGGTTCATTGCTTGATTATACAACAAACCCAAATGTTAATTATTCCAAACGCAACACCTGGCCGCCGACGGTGAATTTGTTTGACCCGAATACGATGTCAACAGTATTGGTGCCGATTAATATTAGCGGTGAGTCTAATTGCTATTTATACACACCACAGTTTATTGACAGCGCCTTTGTATGTAATAACGAAGAAGAATGCCGTGAATCTGCATCCGGCGATGCATTGAACGATTCCATTCAAACTATGGCCAATGCCGATTCTTTGGCAGCTTATTATACACTATTGCGTGCCTTTAAAGCCTTATTTAACGATAGCACCCTGCTTGAGCTGGGTGTGGCAAGCGATACCGCTTATCAGAGCTTTTACAGCAACGTCATTCAGGCATCTATAGGTAAGCTTCGCATGTTTGAAAAGTATATGAAGCAAAACGATACCTTACGCGCACGGCAACTTATTGAAAATCTAACGCCACAAAACCTGCACGAACATATTGAGAAATCAGTAGACGAGTTAATATTAAAGTATTTTAGGTTTATGGCAGAAACTATTAGTGACAGTACTTCTAATGCCGAAGACCTTGGCACATTGGAATTAATGCAGAGTAAACTGAGTGCGGCTGAATTATCAGAGCTGTACAACATAGCTTATCAAAACGCCGAAAGTTTTGGAATGGCCGTATATAAAGCGCGCAGTTTGCTAGAACTGTATGTTCATACACCGGTAGCTGCATCGGGTTACAGAACTGAGGGTGAGCAAAATATTGAAAACAATCAAATCTCAGTTTACCCCAACCCGTCTAATGGAATGATAACTATCGAGGGAATTTCTAATGGCATAATAACGATAAACGATATGAGCGGCAGAGGGATTTATGAAACTGTTTGCAATGAAGATGGAATCACACAACTTAATTTACAGCTTATTGACGGAGTGTATCTTTTAAAAATTAACTCTGGTGTTGATAATTTGTTAATATTCAAACTAGTTATTATCCGATGAAATACTTCATAATTATATTATTGTTTTCATTATCGGTTAATGCGCAACATCACGCTAATAATTGGTTCTTTTCTGCGTATATCGGCTATAAGTTTTCAACTCAGGACACCTTTCATACGCCTTTACCCTATAATGGCATGGTGGAGTGTTTAAGTACTATCAGCACGGAAAGCGGGGAGTTGCTGTTCAGTTGCGATGGCACAGCACTGTATCAGGGCACTGCATTCGATACGGTGCTAAATGGGGAAGGTTTATTGGGGAATAAATCGATGACCAACGGTTCTGTTATTTTAACTATGGATGATTTTTATTTAGTTATTATCAGAGCAGCATTTGGTGTACGATTTAACATAGTCAGATATAGTGAAAGTTTAAATAATTGGAACATCAATGACATTGAAAAGAATATACGTTTTATAAAAAACAATTATGTTACCGAACAAGTAGCCGCTATTAAACATGGCAATGGCCGCGACTGGTGGGTAATAGCGCGCAGCAATACCCACATCTATGTGAGCCTCTTTGATGTCAATGGATATGTAAATACCGATTCGATAGCTCACGATTTTGAATGCCTATGGTCTATTGGTGAAATATCAGTAAGTGCGCAAGGTAATAAGGTAGCTATGGTAGATTATCTTGGTAAGTTGAGCCTGTTAGACTTCGACCGCTGTGGTGGTATAGTAAGTAATATCAGCGATTATAATATAGGTTTCACCAATTGTAACACTCAGGTTAAAACGTATGGTTGCTGTTTTTCGCCTAATGGTCGTTACTTATATATTTCCAATCAGGATACCTTGTTTCAGTTTGATGTAACAGTACCGGATGTTTTGGCATCTAAAAAGATTGTTCACACACATAACAGTATTACAACTCAACGTGTGTTTGCACAAATGGAACGTGCGCCTAATGGAGATATTTATCTCTCCTATACAGGAATTAGTGGGGGGACGCCTCCTGATTTTCTGAGCCGTATTAAAAAACCTGATGAAGTTGCTCCTGTTTGCGATTTTGAGATAGTTGCTATAAACATTTATCATAACATAGCCACCGGCCTGCCTAATATGCCGGATTTTTATTTAGGCCCTTTAGCCGGCAGCCCCTGCGATACGCTTACATCAAGCACTTTAGAAATCAAGAGCAAAAGTATGGTAAAGGTATATCCTAATCCGGCAATGGATGTATTAAACATTGAAATGCTCAACAATTTGAAATTGAACAGCCTTACGTTGCTTACGGTTAGCGGCACAGAGTTGATGTCGCTTACACCCACGCGCAGCCTTACGCAACTGAACTTACGCAACATACCGCCGGGTTTTTATCTGTTGCGCATTGTACACGCCGATGGTACGGTGCAGGTGCGAAAAGTGGTGAAGCAATGATGTACACGCATCATCACCATTATACGTGCTCCCTCTGCTGCCCAACTGGTTGAACAATCCTTTACCGACAGTTGTGGACGTATCTATTGGCACCTGAATGTTCATAACAACAGTAACGCACCACTATATACCGGCACTTTAATCTTGAGGCATCCGTTGAGTTTACCCTATAGCGCCGTGCATAGCAGCGTTTCATACAATGGCACTACTCAAACTCCTCTTGCACCGGCAAGCTACAGTTATCTTACCTGGGGCTTGTTTCCCGGCGATACATTGCCTGCCTTAGCCTTAAACTTATCCTCAACCGCTGCCGACACCATTGCACCAAACGACACCGCCTTCTATACGCTGGCTTTTGATGTGGATTGCAGCTTCGTAGCCGAGCAACTGCAGGCTATGTATGCAGGCTTTGGGTTGTGTGAGAACTTTTTCAACTTCGATACCCTTACTGCTGTTTTCTTTAATAATTACGGGCCGCATACTTGCTGTACTAATTCACTGGAGGCGTTTGATTATGCACTTATTAACCATTGCGATACCCTCGGCTGGTTGAATATTTTAATAAATGATACCACATACACCTTCACTGCATTGCTCACCAATACCGATGGTGACACTCTCTATCTCAACAATCTGCTGACTTCGGATAGCCTGCATATACATTACAATACCCTAACCCCGGGTCTTTATTTTCTTACCATACAAAACAACAACACCTTCATTACCCACACAATGGCGGTGGTGGTGGATAGTATGCAAGATTGCTATTGCGTTAATTATCCGAATATGTTGGTGCTGCATACCGATCAAAATTATTCAAACCTTACGCCGCCTGCCGGTACAAAGATTTATGTGCACAACAATGGTGGCGGACAATTAAATTTAAGCGGAATAAATGTATTTGAAGGATGTGAATTCATTTTTGAACAGGACGTTTTAGTGGCATTAGCTCCTAATTCAAATACGCTTATTGTAAACAACAATACTCTTCAAGCACATTTACACGCCTGTTCCGGAGCATCCTGGAAAGGTATTCGACAACTTGACAATGGGGCAAAATTAAAAATACAAGGCAATAACCTCACAGAACAAGTACTGATAGAAGACGCTGTAACAGCAGTGCGTTGCGATAACTATCTGAATGCGAGTTTTCGCTTTGTGAAGTTTGATCGCAACCAAACAGGTTTATGGATACCGGCCTTTTCCAATCAAGCCATAGGCTACGAACCATTTATAACCGGTTGCACATTCACATGCAGTGCACCGTTAAACGAAGCATTTGCCGCGGGCACCATGCGCCACGGCATTCACTTGGCCAATATTCTGGATTCATCGGCTTTGTTCGGGGTGCTTATCGGTGAACCGTCGCTCAACCCTGATTCCGTTAATACATTCAGTAAGCTGCACAAAGGAATATATGCCGTAAACTCTGATTTCTGGTTGATGAATAATGTGTTCACATCGTTCAGCAACACAGGTACAATGCCCGATTCGGGCACAGCCGTGTTTGTAACTTCAAACAATAACCTGCCGCTGTGGGCACGGGTAGGCGAACCGCAACAATTTACCGATCCTGATAATAACCCGCACAATGTATTTAAAGATTGCCGTCGAGGCGTTTTTTATCGTAATGTAAGCGCAGGTACCGGAAGCAGCGGGTTGTATGTGGCTTGTAATAAATTTGAGGATATTAACGGATTTATAAGCAACGCTGCCCAGTTAGGAAGCGGCCCTAATGCGATACAGATGCAGGGCACGAATAAGAACCAATTAGTTATCTTTAACAATGTATTTAAGAATATTCAATTTGCAGGCGTTAATGTAAATAATAATACGATGCTGAAGTTCGATATCAACGGGAATCGTTTTTACAATGATGCAAATAACACAGATATGGTTCAAACGAATTACGCGGTGAGCATTTCGGCAGCGGATTTAACAGCGCAAACCTATGGTGTAGTACAGAAAAACCAGATTGACAATTTCCGATATCCTATATACTTCAATCAAATAGTAAAGTCTAAAATCATCTCAAACGGCGGAACAGACGGATTTATGAAAACAGGCACCGTGGCCACTTCAAATAGTGGCCGTGCTTATGGTATATGGCTGAACCATTGCTTGGGAGTGGATGTAAAATATAATGCCATAACCTTGGCCAATATTACAGGAATTACGAATAATGCGATGGCCAAGCGCGGTATATACATTGTGAATTCAATGAACATAAACGTAATTAAAAATTGGCTTAGTGTGACACGGGTGGGGCTGATGTTCGACGAACCTAACTACACGTTTCAGATTGCCTGTAACCAGTTTATCAATAACGGCTATGCATCGGTACTGTTTAATAACTTAGGAAACAACTACGGAACCATAAACATCACCAACGACCCCGCGAGCGTGTTTAACCCACCAGTGGCGGCAAGTGAGAATGAGTTTATTACCAATGCGGCGAGAATAAGAAGCAGTGGAATAAGTAACTTATCAAATATTAATTGGTATTGGAATGGTAATGTAGGTAGCAGTTTTGACCCAAGCATAAATTTATTAACAGTATTCCCTCCACAATTTCCGTTAGGTGAACCTAACGACAATTGCGACAGTCGTAGTCGTGAGTTAAGTATAGATACTTGCTATAGTACCGAGGAAATATGCAGAACCTATATGATACCTGATACAACTATTACAGAAACAATGAATGAGGATACTTCTATGTACCGCAGGCACGATTTTGTCTATAAGGCTATTACATTAAATCCATCCTTATTAATTACAGGCGCTGAAAGCGACTACATATATTTATCGTATTACAATAGTTTATTGAGTACTAACATCCCTTTGTTTGCGATGGTAGATTCGTTATTGGTTAACAGGGATACTACACTTGCAGATGCATTGAATCAAAATATAACTCCCGAGAATATGGATGAGGTACATGAGCAGATTGTAAACAATGCTCAACTTTATAAAATGCGAAACGGCAAGCTATCAGAAAGTGACAGCCTGAGCCTGTTGCTGATTGCCAATATGCC
This sequence comes from Bacteroidota bacterium, assembly GCA_014190535.1. Taxonomy (GTDB): domain Bacteria; phylum Bacteroidota; class Bacteroidia; order Chitinophagales; family UBA10324; genus BJGO01. The sequence goes on from BJGO01000072.1 coordinate 7,898, forward strand.
TCTAGATGAAAGTGGTACAGCTAAGTTTAAAGCATTAGATATATTAAATATGATTCCTTCGGAAACAAACTCAAGCTATCGCTATGATAATGTTACAAGTGATGAAGTAATTACCATAAAAATATATCCTAATCCGTCGAAAGATGAAGTTAATATGTCAATTCCTAATGAACTAAATGAAACAGTATATACCATACAGAATATTGAAGGCAGAACAATATTAACAGGAAACATAACTCAAGCAATTACAACTATTTCAATTTCTGATTTTGCAGCCGGAATTTATATTCTAAAGTTGAATGCTAAAACGAATGCTTATAAACCTGTTAAAATTATTAAGCTATGAGAAAATATATACTTCTACTCTTATTTATTGCCTTGAATATTGACAGCACTGCTCAACCCACGCACTGGTACTTTGGAAAAGAGGCCGGAATAATTTTTAATAATGTTAGCGTAGTGGCCGATACTTCAGGGAAATTGCGTAGCATAGAGGCAAGTGCTTGTATAGATTTTTCTGACGGTACGTTTATATATACAAATGGATACAGATGCTGGGATAATAACCATCAGTTAATCACAAACTCTGATTCGATATTCAAATTTCTAATGACCACAAATTATTTACCAATATACTATGGCAACACCTCTGTAAATGGATGTAAACTTCTGCCCTTTAATGATTTTGTTTATGTTTTGGTAGATAACCAATATGGGGGTAGCGCACTTGATTTGGGAATATACGCATATAAGATTTATAGAAATAATCAAGCCTTCCATATTTCAGTTGAATCCATTCGGCAATTAATTAATCACAATAATATACATACAATTGAATCATTAGCAGCTTGTAAGCATGCTAATGGACGCGACTACTGGTTGGTATCGCATTTAGTTGATTCAACAAATACTTTTATAAAGTTTTTAGTTGCTCCTGATACAATTTACAGCATGCCAAATCAAAAGATTGGCTCAATAGAATATTATTTAAATTCTGAATTATCAGGTCAAACCCTATTTAATCAATCTGGAACAAAATTATATATGAGTCATTGGAATGGGTTAATTGACGTTTTTGATTTTAATCGTTGCACAGGAGAGTTAAAAAACTTTGTAAACATAAAACCCGGTACGTTTAACCCTGGATTTTACAATAAAGAGCGGGTGTATGGTATGTCTGTATCACCTGATGGTTCTAAAATTTATGCCAGTGGATGGAAATGGCTGATTCAATATTCGATTGACACAAATACAAACCAACTTTTATCGCAAGATACTATTTGGAATAATCCGTATTTCCCATCATATAACTTTTGTGATAACAATAATTGTGTTGTACCGCTACAACATCAATTAGCTCCCAATGGTAAAATCTATATTGCTAATGGAACTGCAATTATTGACCAACCCTCAAATAATGATACGATACAAACCTATTTATCTGTCATCAACAATCCCAATGCACAAGGCAGTGCGTGCAATTTTCAACCTTATGCAGTTTCATTATTAGGTCGTAAATCCTGGGCTTGCTTACCCAATAATCCCAACTATAACCTCGGGCCCCTGGCCGGCAGCCCCTGCGATACGCTTACAACAAGCAATGAGCTAAAACCAAACAAAAACATTGTAAGGGTTTATCCTAACCCCGCATCAGATTACATCACCCTCTTTGTGCCGCGCCTTACCAAAGCCTGGCAGTTTGCGCTCTACGATATACAAGGCCGCGAGGTGCTGCACGTAAACAGCCGCGGTGCCTTCCGCAGCATAAATATTTCTCACTTAGCACAAGGGATGTATTTGTGGAAATTGGTGTATGAGGATGGGAAGGTGGAGAATGGGAAGATGGTGAAGCAATGAGGAAGGCATACTCTAATATTCGCAATGTTATTATGGTGCTTGGTTGCAATCCGGGCTTAAAGAAAATGTAACGGTGTTGTATTAAATTTACGCTATGCACAAAGTAGCAATAATGATAGGTATTATTCTTGTTTGCTTTGATATACAAGCACAGCCGCCGCACAAACACACATTATTACTTGCGAAACAAGACAGCACTATGTTATACAGTAGCGTAGCATTTTACAAAAGCAAGATGCAAAACAAACGCTTTCAATTGGAGCAGCACCTCACCATCAACACCAACCTCACCTTACAATACGATACCATAAGCATTTACAGCAACAAACAAATAATAGTGCAAAGTGGGGTAAGTCGCACCATTATCATCAATACTTCCGATATACCTGTAGGCATCTACTTTGTAAAAGTATTTAATAGTGATGTGCATAATTTAAAATTGGTTGTAATAAGATAGGTTATGCAAAGGGTAATATTTATTTTAATACTACTTCCTATGTTTGGTTTTGCTCAGTATCCGAATGACATTAAATCAGATTACAATTGGCTCTTTGGATATGGTAGTCAACCAATAAGACCATCGGGTGGCAGTTTATTGAATTATAATGGTATATCTTTCGATACGTCTTGGTTTAACCATAATCAAATATGGCTTCGCGAAACCAACACCAGCCAGAGCGACAAAAACGGCAACCTGATATATTATTTTGATGGGTATCACGTGGTAGGAGCTAATCATCAATTACTACCCAACGGGGATAGTCTTAATTGTTGTGAGGCTGATTTTATTGATTATTATCCTTATGGACAGGTAACTATTCAGGGGGCTTTGTCTTTTGCTTTCATTAGTAACGATAATGAATCTTTATCGAAATATAAGTTGCTGCACAGGCCTTATAATTTCTTAAACGGTAATGTGGTACATTATTATTCCAGAGTTACTGAAATAAATTATTCGGGCAGCAGCTATCAGGTTGCCGCCAAAGATTACACTTATTTTACAGACACATTGCAGTTTGGTAACTTGAATGCTGTGAGGCATGCTAATGGAAGAGATTGGTGGGTAATTCAAAAAAAACATAATAAAAAAATATATTTTGTTTTTTTAGTTAGCCCCGACTCGGTTAAATTAGTGCATAAAATTACAAAAGGTATATACGGTAAACCCATATTCGGTCAAGTTAATTTTACACCAGACGGAACTAAATATATTCAAGCAGGATTTGAGGACGAAAATTGGTCTCAATATCATATACAAATCTTTCCATTCGACCGTTGTACAGGCTTATTAAGCAACCCAATTCATATTGAATTTGCTGATTCATCCGGTTCGGTGTCTTCATCGGCTGCCATTAGCCCCAATTCCCGCTTTCTTTACTTAGCCAGTCGTTTTAAAATCTGGCAGTTCGATTTGCAGGCATCTGATATTTTGGCAAGTAAAACTACCGTGGCGGAGTATGATGGGTTTATAGATAATAGTGGTGGGCTTCCATTTGGTACTTCTTTCGTATGGATGCAATTAGCCCCCGATAATAAAATATATATCTGCGGTGGTAACACAACATATTTACACACCATAGACAACCCCGATGAACCCGGGCTTGCCTGTAGTGTTAATCAACATAGTTTTAGACTGCCGTCATTAAATGCGTATTCTATACCCAACTTCCCCAACTTCCGCCTGGGCCCTATAGACGGCAGCCCCTGCGATACCTTGGGCATAGATAACCTCACCAACATCAACGATAAACTCGATAACAACACTGAGCCTGTAAAAATATTCCCTAACCCTGCATCAGATTACATCACCCTCTTTGTACCGCGTATAACCAAGCAATGGCAGTTTGCATTATATGATATTCAAGGCCGCGAGGTGCTGCACGTAAACAGCCGCGGAGCCTTCCGCAGCTTAAATATTTCGCACTTAGCACAAGGTATGTATTTGTGGAAATTGGTGTATGAGGATGGGAAGGTGGAGAATGGGAAGATGGTGA
>BJGO01000073.1 GCA_014190535.1 Bacteroidota bacterium
ACAGGTGATGTAGTCAGAAGGAGCTGTCCGTTAATTGGCTTGAACTTTGCCTGTGACAAAAACATAATATTGGGACTTATATACGTGGACTTTCCTCTTTTTGTTCTGATTTGCGCACCAAAATTTGTTAAAAATCTTACGGGTAAAGTCGATTTATAGGAATTATAGAACGACTCATTAGGCTGATTTATGTGTTTAGCCGCAATTCCGAGATAAATGCTTTTTGAGTAGGCAATAAATCCGGCACCAATATCAACAACACTTTTGCTGCTGAAATCGGGTAGTTGTTCCGTCGTAACTGAATTTACCGGCAACGCCGTTGACTGATCAAATTGATCGGTGAACAGCAGTCGTGTCCAATCCAGGCGCTTTTGAATTAATGCCGCATTCATGCCTACCCGAATTCCTGTGTTATCGCCAACCCGAAACAAATGATTATAACCCCCTGAAAATAAGTTGGTTTTAACAATTCCTGCCGCCTGATTATCCGTCAAAACCTGTACGCCAATACCGCCGGAAATCTTATCGAAATGTTGGTCGTACGAAAAAGAATAGGTTTCAAATGCCCGCTGTAATTCAGGCCATTGATTACGGTAATTTGCTATGAATCTGGGGCCGCCATTTATTCCATACATTGCGGGATTTAAATAAACCGGATTGTTCAGAAATTGAGAAAACTCGGCATCCTGCCCGTGTGTTTTTTGAAAAAAAAACATACAGATCAGGTAAACAATACAGAAATATTTGTTTTTATACATTTATGAATGTAATAACGCAACAATAATAAATTAATTATGTCGTTACCTTGCACCCTTAAACCATTGATTTTATCCCAGCAATGAACACTATAAACTACAAGTTGCCATTAAATAGGTTTCTACTCCTAACACTTGTCTTGATTTCAATTTGTTCCCTTGCCCACGCCCAAAACAATACGATTACCTTTTCAATTGATTGGTCTGACAGTTTGCAAAGTCTTGAATTATCAGATTATAAACTTCATAAGCTTCCATATTTTGATGGTGTTGTATATGATGAAAAAAAGGGATATCTGCCTCATAAAATCGTCTATATCAACCTTCCCTTCTATGCCAGTGTTACCGCCCGATATACGATATTAGAAACTGTACCATTAAATGATAATGAAACCGAAGCGTTATCCGGATGTTTGGGTTTTCTGTCTGATTCTAACCTGACCAATGCGAATTCTATAATTAGTGGCAATGAATTCAGGGCCATATTATCAATACCTGCAATAGGCTATGGCGAACGATCGGGGATGGTCGGTAAAGTTTTAAAAGCCCGTATTGAATACACAATACAACCTGTAGCTCAAAAAGTGTCAAGGGATTATCCCTATGCCGAAAACTCTGTTTTGAGCACAGGAACTTGGTATAAAATTCCTGTTAATCAAGATGGCATTTACAAAATCGACAAGAACTACCTGAATAATCTTGGCATCAATACGAACTCGATTAATCCCAAGAATATCAGAATATATGGAAACGGTGGCGGAATGCTACCTGAGGCTAATAATCAGTTTCGATACGATGATCTGCAGGAGAATGCCATTCACGTTTTTGGTGAATCGGATGGTGTGTTTAATGACAATGACTATGTAATTTTCTACGGACAAAGCCCAAACAGGTGGTTTGCCGACACCATCAATAACACCTATTTTCATCGTACCAATATCTACTCGGATTTAACCTATTATTTTCTTACAACCAGTCTGGGGCCGGGTAAACGAATGGCCAATCAACCAAACTCCGATGTTGCCCCCACTCACACGATTACCACTTTCGATGATTATCAGTTTACAGAACCCGAATTGTTTAACCTCATACAGTCGGGCAGAGAGTGGTATGGCAATGAGTTCCGATTTGAGCAACAACAATCTTTTCCATTCAGTTTCTCAAATGTAAATACGGCAGTACCCGTATCTGTTAAGGTTGATGTTGCATCAAGGTCCCTGGATGGTCCCAGAACATTCAACGTTACTGCAAACGGACAGACGTTAGGAAACATAAACATTAGTAATACCGGTGCAAACTACACCGACACTTACGCCTTTTCAAAAAACGCATCATTCAACTATAACACATCGCAATCTTCAATTAACATTGGATTAAACTATAGCAATACCGCCAACGATGCTAACGGCTGGTTAAATTACATAGAGGTTGTGCTAAAACGCAATTTACTATTAACCGGAAATCAAATGCACTTCAGGTCTATGGAAACTGTTGGCCCAGGCCATATCGCCTCATACACGATTGGTAATTTTAATTCGTCATACTGGGTTCTTGATATCACAAATCCGGTTGAAGTAATGCGACAAGATATCGAATTAACCGGAACAAATGCCAACTTTAAAATAGCATCAGATACGCTTAAGCAATTTTGTTGCTTTAATCCCACTTCGGGACTACTCACGCCTCTTGCCGGATCGTCAATAGGTAATCAAAATTTACACGGAACCGGCATAACCGACTACGTAATTGTTGCCCCAAATGAATTTATTCCTGCCGCTGAGGCCCTGGCCGCATTTCACAAGCAACAATTTCAATATAATGTTAAGGTTGTAACACCTGCTTCTCTTTACAATGAATTTTCCTCCGGGGCACAGGATATAACTGCGATTAAAGATTTTATGCGAATGCTTCGTAAGAAAGCCATAGCTCAAGGATATGCCCCTCCCAAATATTTACTTTTATTTGGCGATGCGTCCTATGATTATAAAAATAAGATTGTCGGTAATACGAATGTCGTTCCTACATTTGAGAGTTTGAATTCATTATCTCCTGTACTTACCTTCTGTAGTGACGACTATTTTGGATTTCTTGACGATTCTGAAGGCGCCAACGTTTTATCCGTCACAGACGCCCTCGACATTGCCATAGGCCGTTTGCCTGCCAGCACCATTGATGAGGCCTGGGCTGTGGCAACAAAAATCAGAAACTATGTAACCAACTCCAAGCGCGGTAGCTGGCAAAATATTATTACGCTCGTCGCTGATGACGGAGACATCAATGAACACTTTAAGGACGCCGAAAAATTGTATAATTACATTAATACAAATTATCCGGTATGGAACATCGATAAAATATACATTGACGCCTATCAGCAGATATCCGCATCATCCGGTCAGAGAGCCCCTGAAGTAAACAACAGCATAAAGAATCGTATGTACAACGGCACGTTGATATTCAACTACCTTGGACACGGCGGCATTAATGGCTTGGCTCACGAGCGTATCTTACAGGTGTCCGATTTTGACACCTGGAATAATTGCTGTCAGCTCCCCTTGTTTGTAACTGCTACATGTGAATTCAGTCGTTTCGATGACCCCGGGGCAAAAAGTGCCGGAGAATATCTTGTGCTTAGACCAGAGGGTGGCGCCATTTCTCTGGTTACCACGTTGCGCCTGGTTTATGCTTATGCCAACTATATCCTTAACAGCAATTTCACTTACAAAATATTTGAGCCGGTTAATAATTATTATTACACCATCGGTGAAGCATTCCGTATTGGAAAAAACAATACTGTTGGAACTTCCTTTGCTGACGTAATCAATACACGAAAATTTGCACTGCTCGGAGATCCTGGGATTTATCTAAACTATCCTGACGGCAATGTAGTTACCACAGAAATTAACACACAACCATATTCCGGAAGCGACACCATTAAAGCCCTTCAGAAGATAACAATCAAAGGCAAGGTAACTGACAATAGCGGTAATACGATAAATACGTTTAATGGGCGCGTATATCCAATTATTTACGATAAGCCTCAAAAAATTCAGACCCTTGGCGATGAATCAGCCAAAATGAACTTTGATCTACAGCGTAACATCATATATAAAGGTAAGGCCACTGTTACAAATGGTTTATTTTCAGCTCAGTTTGTAGTTCCCAAGGATATTAATTACCAGTTTGGAAACGGTAAAATCAGCTACTTTGCCGAGGATAATAATACGGATGCACACGGCTATAACACCATTATCGTTGGCGGAGTATCAGACTCATCCGATTCTGATACTGATGGGCCTGAAATCAAGTTATTTATGAATGATGAGAAATTTGTTTTCGGTGGCCTTACTGATGAGAGCCCCTTTGTTTACCTCAAGCTAAAAGATGATAACGGTATTAACACAACCGGAAATGGCATAGGTCACGACATCACAGGAACGCTGGATGATCAAACGAAATCATCGTTCGTAATGAATGATTTTTACGAGGCTAATCAGGATGATTATACCTCCGGCTCCGTAAAGTATCCTCTGCGTGATTTGTCATCGGGACGTCATACACTGGACGTTAAATGCTGGGATGTGTTCAATAATTCAAATACCGCCTATACCGAATTTATAGTTGCTTCATCTGCCGATGCGGCGCTATCGCACGTATTAAACTATCCAAATCCATTTACAACTGAAACCGAGTTTATGTTTGAACATAATCTTCCCGGTTCTAATCTTGATGTTAAAGTTGAAATATTTACCATTTCCGGAAAACTCATTAAAACAATTCGCACCAATGTTATTGGAAACACCAATATCGAGGACGTAAAGAACTGTAATAATGAATTTTCTGAAATCGGTGGTTACCGGGTCGATGGTATAATGTGGGACGGTCGCGATGACTTTGGAGATTTAATCGGCAAAGGCGTGTACGTCTATCGTGTAAGCATTCGCTCCGACAATGGCTTAAAAGCTGAGAAATTTGAGAAGTTAGTCGTTTTAAAATAAATTTATTCCCTTTGCATAAATCCCAATCAAATACTATGAAAAAAACCTTTATCCGACTGGCAGTTACATTGATTCTAATATCATCTTCCATCAACGGATTATTTGCTCAATTAAATCCAAATAATACTAACCTCAGCGGCGGCACCGTTAATACCATATTTACCGCCGTTCCCTTTTTACGGATCACTCCAGACGCCCGTAGCGGTGCTATGGGCGATGTCGGAATAGCTTTAAGCCCCGACGCATACTCCATATATTGGAATACCGCCAAATTGGCTTTTGCCGAGAACCAGGCCAGTGCCGCTTTAACATACACACCTTGGCTGCGCCAGTTGGTCAATGATATCTATCTTGCCTCTCTTTCCGGCTATTATAAACTGGACGAGGATCAGGCTATCACCACCTCGCTCCGCTATTTCTCTCTTGGTCAAATACAATTTACTAATCAACAAGGTCAGTTTATTCAGAACTTCAACCCTCGTGAGTTTGCCTGGAATGTTGGTTATGCTCGTAAATTATCAGATAATTTCTCAATTGGATTAAACCTGGCATACATATACTCTAATCTTGCTGCAGGTCAGCAGGTAAATGGTGTAGTCATCAAAGCAGGAAATGCGGCGGCAGGCGATCTTTCTTTAGCTTATTCAAAAAATATCGGAAAAGACAAATGGAACTGGGGCATCACCATAGCGAATATTGGATCAAAAATCACTTACACCCAATCAGCTGAAACTAAAGATTTCCTTCCAACAAATCTTGGAGTGGGCAGTGGATATACGTTCAACTTTGATGAGTTTAATAAATTGACCCTGATAGCTGAAGTAAACAAGCTTTTAGTTCCTACCCCGGATAGTTTAGGTACTTTCAGACAGAAATCTGTTCCAGAAGGCATTTTTGGATCTTTCGGAGACGCTCCTGAAGGTGGCAGAGAAGAGTTGCGTGAAATTTCAATTAGTGCCGGTGCCGAGTATTGGTACAAAAATCTTTTGGCCATACGCGCCGGTTATTTTAACGAAAGTCGTTTCAAAGGCAATCGTCGTTATCTGACTGCCGGCCTTGGCATTAAATACAATGTATTTGGGTTAAATTTCTCCTATCTCATTCCTACATCAAACCAACGTAATCCGTTAGATAACACCTTACGTTTCTCCCTGGTGTTTGACTTTAAAGATTTTAGCAAAACTGAATAATCGCAATGACCACTATTCGGGTTGGGATGGGGTTTGATGTGCATCAGCTCGTAGTTGGTCGTCGTTTCGTATTAGGGGGTATTGAGATACCAAATGAAAAAGGAATATTGGGTCATTCGGATGCCGATGTGTTAATTCACGCTATTTGTGACGCCCTTTTAGGTGCTGCTAATTTGCGAGATATCGGTTATCACTTCCCCAACACCTCAACAACTTACAAAAATGCAGACAGTAAAGATCTTCTGAAACAAGTTGTTCATTTAGTTCTTGAAAAAGGATATTCTGTTGTCAACATAGATGCTACGATTGTTACAGAGGCCCCTAAAATAAATCCTCACATTAATGCTATGCAACTGGTACTTAGCGCGTGTCTGAATATCGATAAGGAAAATATATCTATAAAGGCAACTACCAATGAGCGCATGGGTTTTATCGGACGTGAAGAGGGAATCACTGCATATGCAGTAGCCTTAATTGAGAAGACAGCACCCTAACCTTTGTTATCTCACTTGATCGCGTTTAATCAAATAATTGGATGAACTGGTTAATTAGTTCATCTCATAATAATCCAAGTCTTTACCGAAGGTTTCTTTTATACTTAAAACCGAAACAATAGCCAAGGCAATACATATTATCCCAACAATTACAGCCGCATTAACATTGCCATAATCTAATTCCAGATATTTATATCCTAATGTAATAGGCACAACGGCGCCACGTACAAAATTTGGTACTGTAGTCGTTACAGTTGCCCGGATATTCGTACCAAACTGTTCGGAAGCGATCGTTACAAATAAGGCCCAATAGCCTGTTGCCGTTCCTATGAGAAAACACATACTATAAAATACCGATGCCGGAATATTGTTAACAAACAAGAATATGCCCATTAATACTGCACTTCCCGCTAAATATGACAAGACAATTTTTTTTCTGTTGCGAAACACCTGACTTAACCAACCACTTAATAAATCGCCGGCAGAAAGTCCCAGATAAGCAAACATTATCGCATTGCCAATGTGGACAGCTCCCTGAACATTAGTGCTTTTAGCAAAGTCCTCAGAGAACTTGATTAAAACACCTATACAATACCATACCGGAAGTCCAATGAAAATACAAGCTAAATATTTTATGATCCGTTCGGGGGTAGAAAAAAGTAAAAGGAAATTGCCCTTGGAAACTGTTGACTTTTTTAACTGATCAAACATGCCTGATTCAAACGTACTAAAACGGAGCATGAGTAACATCAACCCCAAACCTCCGCCAATGATATAAGAGGTTTGCCAGTGAAATGAAACCGTTACCAGATTAGCCACAACAGCGCCCAATGCGCCCATAGCCACAATGATCATCGTTCCATACCCGCGTTTTTCCTTGTGCATGATCTCAGAAACCAGGGTAATTGCCGCGCCTAATTCCCCGGCTAGTCCAAGACCGGCAAAAAAACGAACCCACTGATATTGTTCAACTGACGTAACAAAAGCATTTAAGATATTCGCCAGCGAGTACAATAGAATGGATCCAAATAATACCGATTTTCGACCTCTACGATCGCCAAGAATTCCCCATAAAATGCCCCCAACTAACATGCCGGTCATTTGCCAGTTAAATAACACATAATCATATTTATCAATTAATACCTGATCGGTAATTCCTATACCCCGAAGACTGGCCTTAGAAACCAGATTAAATAGTTGCAAGTCGTATATATCTACGAAATATCCAAGAGCGGCAACCAATACCGTAGTGTTGACTATGCGCGATGACTTAGTAGTTTCCATAAATTATTTATTTAATGATTTCAATTGCTTCCAATGATCAACCGGTAAATCTGTTATTGCTTTTATTTTATCAATCTCATCATAAAAATAGGCCTGCAGTAACTCATTATATAATTCATTCGGCAATTTTCTCTCCTCACCGGAAAGTGTTTTGAGATTTTTATTCAACAGGTAGGCTCTTAATCGCTTTCTGACAGTTGGGCTCGGCAGAAATTGTTTTAAGATATTCTTAACCGGAGATCCACTATGTATTAATTTAGAGAGCGCTATCGATCTTGGCTTTTTTGCCTCATTACTATGTACGATTTCTTTAAGTTCACCCAATGGCTCTATCTGTAAAAATGAACATATATCATTAATGCTATTCAGTTGATTTCTGGCGAACTCATCAAAAAGAATCAGTTTAATATAGGACTTGTCAATATGTGCCATTAAATATTCCAGCATAAAGGAATATGTGCTGTGTAAGCGATAGCCATAATGATTTTTTTCAAAATGACCGGGCTCGGCGGAATAATATCCGGGATGATTTGTTGGATGATTGATTCGATCATATTCCGATTTTAGAGCATCCTGAAATGACAATGTTTCTAAGCCCCTTCTACAAGTCATTAAGTAATGCGAGTACGCCCTGTCTATTGGATTGCGCAGTATGAAAATGAATTTGACTTCTTTACCAAACAATTTCCATATTCGATCTATAGACCTCGTTTCGATGTGCAATGCGGGATTTATATTTCCTATTAAACGCTGACCCGCATACTCCTTATAGTGTTTATTATAAAAATAATTAAGGCCCTTCTCATAATTTTCATTTACATCTGTGAAATGAGCTTCGCGATTCATGGGAAGGAAAATTTGAGCATGATGACTCAAGGCATCACGCAACGACGTGGTTCCTGCTTTTTGGGCACCAATACAAAAAAAATGGACGGTAAAGTCTTGAGGCACCTGCTGCACTTAAGTATGATTACTAAAACAAAGGTGCAAAAAATAATTTCAGCCTTTTTAGTTTACCGAATTCATTACCACTAGCAGTTAATTCATATTACTCTATTTTTACACCCATAGCAATCCTTTGAAATTCTCTCTAGTCATACCAGTATACAACGAGGAAAAAATCATTCCTTTGCTTATCTCGGAGTCGTTAAGGGGTCTATCAACTTTTACCGATGACTTTGAAATCATTTGTGTGGATGATGGCAGTAAAGACCGAACACTCGAGTTATTACTTGAGCAAAGAAAAAAAGATACCCGTATCAAAGTCGTTGCACTATCCAGAAACTTTGGTCATCAGGCCGCCTACACCGCCGGCTTAAGTTTTGCAAAGGGTGACATCATAGGCATGATGGATGGCGATCTGCAGGATCCACCTGAGCTATTGCATGCGATGTACCAAAAAGTCCATAGCGACACTTATGATGTTGTCTTTGGACTTCGTAAAGAACGCAATGAAGCCCCTGTCAAGAAAGTTCTGATAAAATCATTTCATCAATTATTTACCCGATTGTCGAATATACGGGCTCCCGCAAACGTTGGCAATTTCTCGGTAATGAATAGAGCGGCATTGGAAGCTTTTTTACAGCTTCAGGAAAAAAACAGGTATCTGCCGGGTCTTCGTTTTTTCATTGGCTTCAGGCAGGGATTTGTTGAGTATGATCGCCCGGACCGGTCCATAGGCGAGGCGAAAATGAACTTATCGAAACTCACCCGATTGGCTCTGGATGCAATTTTTTCATTTTCCAAACTACCCCTTCGTCTTTGTCTTATTGTGGGCATACTCGGCTTACTCTTTACGGTTGGCGGAACCATACTCGTATTATCTTTCAAACTTATCGGAAGGGCTATTTTGGGTTGGTCTTCTGTGTTAATCTCCATGTATTTTTTAGGCTCTGTACAATTAGTCTTTTTAGGGGTAATAGGTGAATATGTTCATAGAATATATGTTGAAACTCAGAACCGTCCGGTATTTATAGTTCGTAAGTATTACGATAGTTAAACCAGTTAGATAAAATAGCCCTAGAACACTAACCTTACTCATACTCACTTACGTATAGGTAATGTGACTGACAGCAGATTACCAGTTCTTGTAAAATTACCCGGCGATGTATGGCTTTCTTTTGTTATTGATTTATTAATTATCAAACACTAAGGTATTCCACTTTTTTATATATTGCTAAACGAAAAAATGACTTTATATCCGTTTAACTTAATAAGCCTCCTAATGAATGAATAAGTACTTTTATTTGATTTGCTTTTTTGTTTTCTATTACCATTTCACAGCATTTGCGCAATGTCCGTTTACGCCAAGTGGCATTGTTACGAATGTTAGTTGTTATGGTGGTAATGATGGCTCGATTGATGTTTCGGTAACATCAAACCCAACAGGCAATCCCTCCGGCTACTGCTTGCCCACATACTCTAATCCCGGTTGTAACTGTACGACTACCTGGGATATGATCTGGAACTTCTCAACCAGCGGCGGAACTACAAACATCTCTAATCTTCAGTCCGGTTGTAATGGAGCGCTACCAAATAACTACAGCTATGTTAACCAAACTGTTACAATAAATCCTGGTCAGGCATTTAATATTCAGGTTCAATGTGGTCAGATGGGTTTTGGTTGCTCGACCGCCTATCCGCAAGGGTTCAGAATTTGGGTAGATTGGAATGTTGATGGCGATTTTCTTGATGCCGGTGAAAATGCCTGGAACTCCGGAGTATCAGGAACTCAAATGTTTTTTGGTTCTGTTGCTTGCCCTGCAAATACGCCTTGCGGAATGAAACGTATGCGTGTTCGCGGCACCTATTCAACAGTGCCATCCGACCCTTGTAATCAGGCAACATATGGAGAAACAGAAGATTACAATGTTATGGTTGGTTCTATTACTACATATTTGTGGAGTAATGGTGCAACTACAGAGGATATATCTGGACTAGCTGCCGGAAACTATTCCGTTACTGTAACCAACGGCGGTCAATCGCAGATTTTAGATTTTGTTGTTGTTGAACCTTCTCCTGTTTCGGCAACGATTACCCCCGGAGGACCAACAACTTTTTGTCAGGGAGATAATGTAATATTAGATGCGCCTATTGGGGTTGGATTTAATTACCTGTGGAGTAATGGAGAAACGGCATCCTCGATTACGGCATCACAATCCGGCTTATATACTGTTACTGTGAGTACCGGAAATGGCTGTAGTGCAACCGGCAATCAGCAAATACAGGTTATCAGCGCGCCGAACCCTTCAATTATTTCCCCTGCCGATACGATCTTATTGTGTCAGGGTGCTTCTGTCGATTTAACTGCCAATCCCTCAAACAATATATCCTGGCAGCCGGGAGGACAAACTACATCATCAATCTCTGTAAACTCGAGCGGTGTTTATTCGGTTATTACTACTAATTCTTCTGGTTGCACATCAGAATCATTGCCTGTAGTTGTTGAGGTGGTACCTCCTCCCACGCCCTTAATAAATGCATCCGGACCGATTTCATTTTGTCAGGGAGGTAGTGTTACACTTTCTTCTAATTACCCAAGCGGAAATATTTGGAGTAATGGGTCAACATCATCATCCATAACAGTAAACAATTCGGGGAACTACTCCGTTACCGTTACTGCAACCGGCGGTTGTTCCGGTGTGTCCTCAGTAACCACGGTTACCGCCAACACACTTCCCACGCCATTAATAACTGCCGGAAGCCCTACTACATTCTGCCAGGGAGGTACAGTTACACTAACCTCAAGTTACAATAGTGGTAATCTTTGGAGCGATAATCAAAACACATCAAGTATTACGGTTAGTGCAACGGGAACATATTCCCTCACCGTTACCGATGTTAATGGTTGTACTGGGTCGGCT
>BJGO01000074.1 GCA_014190535.1 Bacteroidota bacterium
TTAGCGAAAAAACCTATCATCTCCCTGCATTCAGATTTTGTTTCGGGCGCACCTGGCTCTACCTTGTATTTGTAGTGCTGGCAGTAATCCCTTCCATTTTAGCCTGCTTGGCCGTGCTCATCAGCGACAAAAAACAAGCCTGGCACGATAAAATGACCGGTATGGTTTGTATCATCCGGTAACCCCATTTCGATCTTGCTATTCATCCCATTCCGAAGGACTTAGCAAATAAATTATAGCACTATGAGTGGGTTATCTGATTTATGAAAACTTATGGCTATATTTCAAGTCATAAAAATCAACACGCACTACATGAAAAAATTTTACCCGATTTTGTTTGCCTTGTTCCTTCTGCAAACAACCAGTCTCTTTGGTCAGCGTTACCTGAATGAGGTATTCACCAACGTTACAAAAACACCAAACATTGTTTATTCTAACAACATCTCCGTTCTAACCGGTACGCCAACTCCGATTGATTTACGATTCGACCTGTATGAACCAACCGGAGACACAGAGGCGACTCGTCCACTTGTGCTCTATTTTCATACCGGAAGCTTTTTACCTATACTTCGCAATCAAACAGCAACCGGTGACCGTGCTGATTCCGCAACTGCTGAAATGTGCCGTCAGTTCGCCCGCAGGGGTTATGTAGCGGCCAGCGTTGATTACCGCCTTGGATGGAATCCGCTGGGAACTACACAAGATATTCGGACCGGAACATTACTGCTTGCTGTTTACCGTGCTATTCAGGATGCCCGTGCTTGCGTTCGTTACTTTAAGAAAAGCTACAGCGTTGATGGTAACCCATATAAAATTGACACCAACCGTATTATTCTCTGTGGTCAGGGATCAGGAGGTTATATCACTATGGCCTATGCAACACTCGATAAAACACAGGAGATACAACTGCTTAAGTTTCTTGCCGGTGAAACCAATGCTACCTACGGTTTTGTTCAGGGCCAACCTTACGTAAACCAACAGGTATGGGGCGACTACGATGGATTTAATGCGGCACCCGGGTTTGGTGTTTCAAACCACCCCGGATACAGCGGTCGTGTGCGTATGGCCGTAAACATGGGCGGCGCCCTTGGAGACAGCATCTGGCTCGAACAAGGTGATGTACCTCTGGTAGCTTTCCATAGTGTTAATGATCCGTTTGCTCCTTTCGGAGTAGGTAACGTTATTGTGCCTACAACCGGTCAGTTTGTTGTGGACGTTATCGGCTCTCAGGCTATAATCAAGCGCTCTAAAAATTTTGGAAACCAGGATGTGTTCAATATCCCGTATAATGATCCCTATACAACAAGAGCCAATTCAATCAATAATGGCCTCGAGGGTTTATTCCCATTTGAATTACCTATCCCGCCGGATTCTCCACTGAACGGACAGGCCGGCCCCTGGGAGTGGATTAGCTATACCGACTTACAGGCAATTGCACCTTTCTATGGTGTAACGAGTGGCGGTGTAGATACCATCTATCAGTCGGCATTCTTCAGTAATCCCAACGTTAATAACAAAGACAAAGCATTGGCCTATATCGATACGATTCAGGGATACCTTGCGCCTCGTATTGTTCAGGTATTGCAGTTGCCCGGATACTATACCGGATTCTCAACGCTTACTTCCGGTGATTTTACCGTTACGGTAGCTCCAAATCCTGCGTCAGATAGGGTAAACATACAGGTCGATGCGGCCATCCGTATCAACAGCATTGAATTGCTCGACATCAGTGGGCGTCGCTTAACCGCTATTTCGCAGTTGAATAATAACCTAGCTTCGCTGAACACGTCCTCTTTAAGTAAAGGAATGTATCTTGTTCGTATTCAGAGCGACAAGGGCGTAATCAGCACCCGATTTATGAAAGATTAGAACCCAACATAAAACCCTAATCAAACTGAGGCCGCAAGCATCGCTTGCGGCCTCTTTATTTATGTAACGTGTGGAGATGAATCGCCGACGCCACTCGAATCCGGTTACCATGAATCTGGCACAAAACAGGGTTGTTGTAAATTGAACTTAGCGCAGATCAAACTCGTCAGTAACAATACCTGATTTGCCGGATGATGGTAATTGAGTTGATTTGTGCTTACCCCTTTGATCGATAGCGTCTTTCAACGACTCTAAAAAGTCTCTCAGCAATTTTAGATTGTTCAGCACATCCATCTTGTCTTTTGCGGCTTTATATTCATCGCGCAAAATACGTTTAGCTCCTTCTACCTTATAGCCTTTTTCCTTTACAAGATGCTTAATCAGTTTCAGATGGTCAATATCGTCGGGAGTAAAAAAACGGTCGCCTTTTCTGTTCTTCTTGGGCTTAATAATATCAAATTCCTTTTCCCATATACGTATTGTAGGTATCGTTAAGCCGGTCATCTCGGCAACTTTGCCGATGGAATAATAGATTTTATTGTCGGGATAAATACGCATTACAGGTTAAAAATCAATTGCACTAAAATAAGATTTTAGTTTTTTACAGCCTTATATATTTACAAACACATCAATAGTCCTTCGTAAAACTTTCACGTTATTTGCAACCAATACTCATACTAAAATGAACCCTACAGGTAAGCAGGATGCACTAACTTTTTCTCTCATTATACCTTGTTATAATGAGTCAAATAGAATCAATGCACTGATTCAGGGCCTCGAGTCCTTTGGACAACAATTCAAATATCCGTATGAAATTATCATAGTGGATGATGGCAGCACGGATAATACGGTTGCCATACTCGAAGAATCCGCCTTTGCAAAGAAGAATGCCGGTCAGCTTTTGCGAATCGTAAAAAATAAAACGAATCAGGGTAAGGGTGCGGCATTGAAGAGTGGTGTGGCTCAGGCATCTAAAGAGTACATTCTCACCTTGGATGCTGATTTGAGTACCCTGCCTCAACAATTAAATTCATTTACAAAACATATAGCATCTAATAAAATTCTAATTGGCTCCCGTGAGCATAAGGAATCGAGTATTACATCAGATAAAGCCAGAAAAAACATAGGACGCATTTTTAATTTCTTTGTTCGTTTTCTGACACCGCTCACCTACAAGGATACACAATGTGGATTCAAACTGTATCCGGCTGTGGCGGCAAAAAAAATATTCGCCGATTTAAAAACATCGGGATGGGCACACGATGTAGAGGTTCTTTACCGCGCCCGATTGCTTGGATATATAATCGAAGATTTGCCAATCACCTGGAAGAGTATGGAAGGTAGTAAGATTAATGTGCTACGCGATAGTATGAAGATGTTTATGGAGATCTTACGGATATCGCTGATGATGCATGTTAGCCATTTATTCGTTGATCCATTCCGATCTGAAAGCAGAAAAAACGATTCGCTCTTTCGCGGAATATTTTCAATGCTCTCCTTGGTACTGATACTGATGATGGCATACCTAAGTTTTGACTATGGCATAACAGGAGATGATATGGACCAGAAGGTTTATGGAGAGCACGTACTTGATTTTTACACGACCTTAGGCAAAGACACATCTTGTTTACACCTTAAAATTGGTAATAAAGAAAACTTACATTTATATGGGGGCCTTTTTCCTATGCTTTCTGCGGCATTAAACCGTTATGTCGGTGGTATAGATGAATACGATATGCGTCATCTCCTAAATGCAGTTGCAGGGGCCTCAGCCATTGTATTTACCGGATTGTTGACCTATGCGATCAGTGGCAGTTGGCTTGCCGCCTGTCTGTCCTTATTAATTTTGTCACTTTGGCCTCAATTTTTCGGTCATAGTATGAATAACCCAAAAGATATACCCTTTGCATTAGGCTACGTTATGACAATCTATTACCTCACGCAATGGATTAAACAACTGCCCAAACCCGATAACCGGATATGGATAAAAATGGCATTAGCCATTGCATTTACCATTAACATTCGTGTCGGTGGTCTGATACTTATGGGTATGATGATTTCATTTTATCTCGGATCACTGATCCTTTCAGGTAAAATACGCACGGCAGTTACATCATCTAAACAGATGAGTAGTCATATTAAAAAAATGCTTATTGTATCTGTTGTGGCATATTTTCTTGGCTTGTTATTTTGGCCCTATGGACTTTTAGGTCCTCTGAGTAATCCGCTTACTGCGCTTAAAGAAAGTACCAATTTCAGTATGCCGATCGGTTTATTTTTTGAAGGTAAAATGATGACTTCAAAAGATATTCCCTGGTATTATGTTCCTAAATGGCTATGGATAACTACACCGGTAATCACTTTAATGAGTTCAATGCTCTTTGGCGCTTTGTGGTTCCTTATGAGAAAACAAATTCCGGTAGAACGTACACTACTACTGGCCTTTTCTGCACTGTTTCCCTGGGCATACGCCGTATACAGCCACAGTGCCATGTACGATGCAATGCGTCAGATGCTTTTTCTTGTGCCCTTGCTGGCTGTTATGGCCTCATTAAGCTGGTATTATCTAATCAGTCGTTTCTCCAATCAAATTGTTCGTTACGCTTTAGTGGGAATACTTTTTATCGGTTTGATTCCTCCGGCTCGCTTCTCGCTGGCTAACCATCCAAATCAGTATGTTTATTTCAACGAGATTTCAGGCGGCATAGACAAGGCGTGGTTGCAGTATGATACCGACTATTATATGAACAGCATTAAACAAACGGCAACGTGGTTCAAGCAATCCGATATGTTTAAAAATGCCGGCCCGACCAACAAAATCCGATTAGCTACAAATACACTCGACCCGATAAACCATTATTTTAAGAACGATACAGATAAAGTAAAAGTGATATACACCAAATGGTATTCACCGGGCCACGAAAAAAGCAGAGCTAATCGTGACTGGGACTATGGTATTTACAATTCAAGAACGGTTGATCCGGCTCAATTGAAGTATGGCATATGGCCATCGGATAAAACCATTTATGCCAGCAAGGCGGATGGTGTGCCACTATCTGTTGTAATAGCGCGAAAAAATAAAAGCGACTATGAAGGTTATCTAGCTATGAAAAAAGATAGTACACTGCTCGCAGAGCGACTCTATACGGATGCACTTCAGGAAAACAAACAAAATGAGGAGGTATATATTAATCTCATACAAATTAAACTTGGTCTTAAGAAATATCAGGATGTGATTCAATTAGCCCGTCAATGGCAGTCCGTTAACCCTGAAAATGATATGGCTTATGTGTATGAGGGTATTGCTTCTGCCTATGGTGGAAATTTTGAGTCGGCACTCAACCAGTTGCTTCGTGCCATTCAGATTAATCCGGATAACTATCAGGCCTACAGCATTTTGGCGCAGTTATATAATCAGAAAGGAGATAAGCAAAATGCGCAATTCTATTATAACAAATCGGAAGAAGTTAAACAGAAACTACAAGGGCAGTAATTAGAAATGGATTTAAAAGAACTGGAACAAGGCGTAGATCCTAAAACACACTGGTATTATCAATCCAAGAAGTTGCCCTTGTTGCGCTTCGTAAAATCCGTTGCACAACAACAGAATAGCAAAATCACACTGATTGATGTAGGTTCCGGTTCAGGCTTTTTTATGTACGAATTGATGGATGCCATCCCGGATAAAATTGAAAAAGTGTGGCTGGTGGATATTGGGTACAGCGATGCAGAAATTGCCGAAACCAAAAATAATATCATTGAAAAAACCAAAACACTGCCACCGCAGATTCAAAATGGAATTTATGTGATGATGGATGTCCTCGAGCATTTACCCGACGACAAGGCCATGTTGCTCGACATTAAAAAATCGTGCAGTGGAAATAATTATTTCTTCATTACAGTGCCTGCCTTTCAAAGTCTTTGGAGTGGACACGATGTGTATCTGGAACATTTCCGCCGATATAGAATTGCTACCCTAAGAAACGTATTGAGTGAGGCTGGTTTTAACACTAATATCACCTATTATATCTACAACAGCATTTTCCCCTTGGTATGGCTGGTGCGAAAGATCAGTAATAAAACCTATAAACCTAAAACAAGTCTCAAGCCCATACACCCGATGCTGAATGCCGGTCTGAGGACGTTTCACACCATAGAAAACGGATTAGGTAAATGGAACAAACTTTTTGGAGTTACTTGTGTGGCCGAAGGAAAAATCTAAATTTATGTTAGCAACACTTCATCCCGAAACATTAAGTTTCTTAAAAGGTCTTAAAAAAAACAACAACAAGGTATGGTTTGATGCAAACCGAGCTACGTATGACGCCATCAGGAAACAGTTATTGATGGTACTTCAGGAAATTATCGAAGAGATGGCTAGCCTCTATCCGGAGTTGGTTGGTGTTAGGGCCAATGATTGTCTGTTTCGGATCAACCGCGACATTCGCTTTTCAAACAATAAAAACCCATACAAATTAAACCTTGCCGCAGGCATTTCTCCCGGTGGCAGAAAATCGGTACAGCCTGGATTCTATTTGCATATTGAACCTAATGGGGCATCGTATATCGGTGGAGGCTTGTACCGTCCCGAAACGCCGGTTTTAAAAGCCATCAGGCAGGAGATTGATTACAATGGCAGTTCGTTTTTACAGATCGTACGTCAAAAAAAATTTGTTAAATCATTCGGCGATTTATACGACGATAAAATCAACGGCAACCCTCGTGGTTACCAATCGGATAATGAAATGATTTCTTGGCTCAGATATAAAAGCTTCATTGCGGGAACCGACCTGAGCGATACTGAAATCATGTCAAAAGATTTGATTAAAAATTGTGTGAAACAGTTTGCTTTGTTAATGCCGTTAATCCATTTCTTAAAAAGAGCAGTAGATTAACACGTCTTACATTCCAATATCGCATTCCAATCGATATTTTCATGAACACGGTGCTTATGCTGCGTGTGAACCAGTTTACCGTCTTTAATAATGACAAGACCCGGGAGGCGAAACAAATCTCCCTGTTTGCGACCTACACCATATTTGAACGAATATCTGATTGCGGCAAGCAAACTTGTAATACCGAATAATTGACCGATAGTTCCTCGTTGAATATAGAATTCACGGTAAAGTTCTGATTGTTCATCCGTTACATAATCAATATCCGAAAGACCGTATTTGTTAAAGTACGTTTCGGCAGTTTGATCATCAGCGCTGTGAACAAGAACTAAACGATACCCCTTTTCTTCAAGTTGTTTTCTGTTCATACGGATTTCGTCAAGCGTTTTGCGGCAAAACGTACATCCGAAGTGTCTCATAAATATCAGAAGCACTTTATTGTTCTCGCATAGGTGGGTAAGGCACTCGCCCTTGTTGGTAAAACTCTCATTCATTTTATTGAAGGCACCAATACGGGGATATATGAGCTCGGAATCGATTACATTAAAATTGAATGCTCCGTTGAGCAGACGCCATAATGGAAAAACCCATATCGTACAATTGATAAGTACGATCCAGCTAATACTCCAACTTAGATGTGCGGTAAAGAGGTAATAAACAAATCCGAAGGTAACGGAGATGTTGAACGAAAGCCCCATAAGGATGATGGGCCAATGTACATATTGATTGGTGGCCGAAAGTAGGTAACCTAAACCAAACATACCTACAAAAAGACCCAATACTTTCCAAACCAGTATGTGTTCAGAGTCGGAGGTGTGAAAAAAGTTGAAGACCTCGTCGGTGAGAAAAATCATAAAAAACGATAACAAACAATTGTATATTCCTATGAATGTTAATGTTTTGTTCATCTTAAATGCTTGTCAATATATAAAAACACCAAAGAAGTGTAATTGTTCATTGGTACAATAAATGCTTTTACTTATCCGTAATTCACATAATTCATATACGGGCAACTGAATAATCCATCTTAATTATAGTAGGTTTGTGTTGTCAGAATTATGGAAGGTTTTATCGTTTCTGCCCGAAAATACAGGCCTGTTCGTTTTGCCGATGTGATTGGACAACCTCAGGTTACACAAACGCTGAAAAATGCTATCCGGCAAAATCAGGTTGCACAGGCTTTTTTATTCTGTGGGCCAAGAGGGGTAGGTAAGACTACTTGTGCCCGTATTTTGGCTAAGGTGCTCAATTGCGAGAAACATACTGCCGATATTGAGGCTTGTAACGAATGTCCGGCCTGCCTAACTTTCAATCAAAACGCCTCGTTCAATATCCACGAGTTGGATGCGGCATCAAACAATTCGGTGGATGATATTCGAGTCTTAATCGATCAGGTGCGTTTTGCACCCCAGCAGGGGAAATGGAAGATCTATATTATCGACGAGGTTCACATGCTCTCTCAGGCGGCATTCAATGCTTTTCTTAAAACACTTGAGGAGCCGCCATCCTACGCAATTTTCATTCTTGCCACTACCGAAAAACATAAGATCATACCAACGATACTCTCCCGTTGTCAGATATTTGATTTTAATCGGATCAAAACCGAAGATGCCGCCGCCTATCTGAGGGATATTGCTCAAAAGGAACAAATACAGGCTGATGATGAGGCCCTGCATCTGATTGCTCAGAAAGCAGATGGTGCTATGCGAGATGCCCTGTCTATGTTTGACCGGTTGTCTATTTTTGATAATAACTCGATCACCTATCAGTCAGCCATTGAGAACCTAAATGTATTGGATTACGATTATTTCTTCAAGGTTACTGATTCGTTTTTAGCCAAGGATATTAACTCCATATTGGTAACCTTCGATCAGATTATTAAAAAAGGTTTTGAGGGAGATAATTTTATTCAGGGACTGGCGGAACATATGCGCAATCTCATGATGGCATCGAGTAAAGAGACCTCTGTTATTTTAGATTTGTCCGAAAACCTTAAACAACGTTTCATCGCGCAGGCTATGTATGTGCCATTCAGTTTTTTACTAAATGCTCTAAACATAATACACGATGCAGACGCCCGATACAAGCAGGCTAAAAACAAACGACTGCTCGTAGAACTGATGCTCATCAAATTGTGTCATTTGAAGGAGTACATTGAAGGTAACCGTAGTTCGGAAGTAAAAAAAAAACCTGATTCAGAAGTAAAAATGGTTATCCCGGTGATACGGGAACAAATGGAGTCTGAGATTAAAATTCAGGTTCAGTCCATTCCACAACCCTCCGTGGATCAGGAGCCGGAGCACTTAAAAACCAATACTATTTCGAATCAGCCATCTTTAGGCATTAAACCGGTTACCAGAAAAGAATTATCAGATATCAAACGAAGTTTATCGGAGGGGACAGAAAGCGCTACAAAGAAAGAGTCTGTATCCTACACCGATGATGAGTTGATAGAGATTGATGCAGACGCATTTAGTCAATGCATAGAGGCCTTGATGAACAAATTAAAACAGGAGCAAAAACAAAGTCTGTACTCGGCAATAAACAGTTACCCACCCATACTGCAGAATAAAAAACGGATACAAATTCCGGTGAGCAGTTCCTCCCTCCAGAAGTTATTGGTCGATCATAAGGATGACATCGCCTCCTTTATTCGTGATTTTTTGAAACTCAGTAAATTAAGCTTCGAAGTAATTTTTGATGCCGAAGCCGCACAGCGGGAACAATTTATAAAACCATTCACTCCGGAACAGCGTTATGATTATCTTAAAAACATCAATCCCAAAATTGAACAACTACGTAAAAAGTTTCGGTTCGATATCAGTTAATAAAGCGGTAGAAAAGTCGATGTGCCTTATTCCCTCAAATTAATATTTTTACACCCACAAAATCATAAACAGCATGGCTGAAGTAATTAAAATGCCCCGAATGAGCGATACGATGACTGAAGGTGTTATTGTTGCCTGGCACAAAAAAGTAGGAGACAAAATAAAAAGTGGAGATCTGCTTGCCGAAATAGAAACAGACAAGGCTGTTATGGAGTTTGAAAGTTTTCAAAATGGTACACTTTTATATATAGGGGCAGAAAAAGGTCAGGCTGTTCCCGTAGATACGGTTATTGCTGTATTAGGAAAAGAAGGCGAGGACTACAAGGCCCTCCTGGAAAGTGCCGGATCCGGAAATACAAAATCTGAAAGCGCCGCTGTAAAACCTGCGGCACCGGTAGCGCAAACGCCACAAGCTCAGCCACAACAGGTGGTATCTTCTGCTCCGGCTAACGGGCACTCCAGGATTAAGGCTTCACCACTTGCAAAAAAAATAGCTCAGGAACAAGGTATAGACATACAGGCCGTGCGGGGGACAGGAGATGAAGGCCGTATTGTAAAACGCGACGTTGAATCATTCAGCACCAAAGTGCAGTCGGCATTTTCTGTGCCTCAGGTAACGGGAACTTATGAGGATATACCCAATACGCAGATGCGGAAGACCATAGCCCGCAGGCTGGCTGAGAGCAAGTTTACCGCACCTCACTTTTATTTAAAGATGGAAATCAATACAGACAATCTCTTGTCTGCGCGTAAACAGATTAATGAAAAAAATGATATCAAGTTGTCGGTTAACGACTTCATCATCAAGGCCGTTGCATTGGCTTTAAAAAAGAATCCTAAGGTTAATTGCTCCTGGATGGGCGATTTTATTCGTTATTATAATTATGTAAATATCGGAATGGCTGTTGCGGTAGAGGATGGACTTGTAGTGCCGGTTATTCGTAATGCTGACCACAAGCCATTGAGCACAATATCAGCCGAAGCGAAATCATATGCATCAAAAGCCCGTGAGCGTAAATTACAACCCAGCGACTGGGAGGGTAATACATTTACCATATCTAATCTCGGGATGATGGATATCGATGAGTTTACGGCCATCATAAATCCTCCGGATGCTTGCATACTTGCAGTTGGAAAAAGTAAGGAAATTCCGGTATTGGTTGGCGGTCAGTTGAAAACAACTCACGTAATGAAAGTTACACTCTCATGTGATCATCGTGCTGTCGACGGGGCACTGGGTGCGGCATTCCTGCAATCGTTAAAATCATACCTGGAGAATCCGGTAATGATGCTGGCCTGATGATTAAAGTATGGACACCTTGTGGATACAACAGATCGGCATACTGATGCCTCCCTTTAACACAATGTTTTCTTCTCCTGCGGCCCATATCGTACTGATTACCTCTTTGGGGCCATCCTCGGTTTCAAAGATGATTTGCGCCTTTATATAAAAGTTTTTACTTAGGTTAATGGCCCGTTCGATACTATTTTTTCGGTCACATAAAGCGCTGTGGTCTTGGAGCACCTCGGAGTGCTTGCATTCCAGTTCCGGTATTCGTTCTTTAGGAATTTGCTCAAGTGGAAAAAATGCCATAGGCAAAAGTTTTAGGTTGAAAATGAATTTGTTGTACGTTCATTCGTTTCTTCTGTTATACCTATTAATAATGAATTTATCTCGTCTAAAATACCTATTAATAGGTATAAATAGATTATGAAGACCTTAATCATCGGTGCCAGTCCAAATC
>BJGO01000075.1 GCA_014190535.1 Bacteroidota bacterium
CGGAGTTGCTTATGCAGAAAAAAGTCTGGGCCGGCAATGCGACTGCTCAGCTTCAGGAGCCACTGCGGGTTAAAGTCAAGTTCGATAACGCCTATAAGCCCGGCGACCGTAAGTTAACGGTGAATGTCAACTTCGAATATCTCGAAGACATTACCGACGCACAAAGCGTAAGCGTGCTCATTACAGAAAATGATATTATTGATGCGCAGGAAACACCGGACGGAATTGATACCTTCTATGTTCATAAGCACGTACTTCGTGCCGTATTAACCAGCGCCATTGGCGATTTAGTTACCGAGGCCACACCGGCGGGCACGATATTAAACCGTAATTATTCCTTCACACTGCCTGCGGCATGGAATGACACCAAATGTCGGGTAGTTGCTTTTATAGCCCGAAATACGCCCGATAGTAAAGAGGTGCTTCAGGTAAATGCAGAATATATCAGGCAGTAATCGCAGGGCTTTGATTATTTTAGCCGCGTTCGTCATACCTTATGAAAATATCATACAACTGGCTACTCGATTTCCTTACCGTTAAACCATCGATTGAAACTATTGCTGATATCCTAACAGCAGTGGGGCTTGAAGTGGAAGACATCGCACGTTACGAAACCTATAAAGGCGGTCTTGAGGGGCTGGTGGTTGGTCACGTGGTAACATTAGATAAACATCCCGATGCTGACCGGCTTCGCGTTACCGGAACTGATATAGGTAATGGACAGATTTTACAGATCGTTTGTGGCGCATCTAATGTAGCTGTTGGGCAAAAAGTGGTTGTGGCTATAAACGGCACTGTTTTATATCCGTTCAAAGGGGACTCGTTTACGATTAAGAAATCTAAGATTCGTGGTGTAGAATCGTACGGCATGATCTGTGCTGAAGATGAGATAGGACTCAGTGACAACCATGACGGTATTATAGTACTCGATGACAAATGGGCACCCGGTACTCCGCTACGTGATGTTTACCCGGTCTATTCAGATTATACGATAGAAGTAAATATTACACCTAACCGCGGCGATGCGATGTCGATGCTCGGCATGGCAAGAGACATTGCCTGTTGGTATGCTATACATAAAGCAACGCCTCAGGTCCTTGCTGTTCCATCAATAAATGAAATAGCAGACACCGGGCAATCATCTTATGCCCTTAGCATAGCCGACAGCCGATATTGCAAACGATACAGTGGTCTGCTTATTCAACATATTACGGTTAGGGAGTCACCCGAATGGCTCAAAAATCGATTAAGCGCTGTTGGTTTAAAACCCATCAATAATATTGTCGATGCCACGAATTACATCATGTATGCATACGGACAGCCCCTTCATGCTTTTGATGCATCGTGCATCCGATCCGGTGTTATCCGGGTGAAGTCATTGCCTCAGGATACCTTGTTCACCACCCTCGATAATAAAGAAATAAAATTACACCACGAGGATATTATGATTTGTGATGGCGATGCCGGCTTGTGTATCGCGGGCGTTTATGGAGGATTACATTCCGGTGTGAGTGCGCAAACAACATCTATTTTTTTAGAGAGTGCCTGTTTTGATCCAATCCGTATCCGTAAAACAGCGGTGCGTCACCAATTGCGTACCGATGCCGCACTCCGGTTCGAAAAACAAACTGACGTAACCCATACGGTAACGGTACTCGGTCATGCTGCAAAACTGATTCAGGAAATAGCCGGCGGAGAGGTTGTTGGTCCAGTTATGGATGCATATCCCGGCAAACAGGATCCTAAAATAATTGCACTTCGCTATGATTACCTGAATGCACTCGCCGGCTTTTCAATTGCTAAGGAAAAGGCGGATCTGATTTTATCCAATCTTGGTTTTGAAAAATTAATCAGTGCCGATGCTCAAAGTTCATGGCTCGTTCCGGGTTACAAAAATGATTGCACCATTGAGGAGGACTTGGTAGAAGAGGTTATGCGTATCATCGGATATGATCAGATACCGGTTCATCAGTCTTTGAACGCATCGGTATCGTATTCAACAGAGAGTAGTCGCAGAGAGGCCTTTCATCGCAAGTTGCAACAGATACTTCAGGGATTGGGATTTTCTGAGGTACAGAATAATTCAATATACAGTGCCCAGCTTACGGAACAACTGCTTCCCGAAAACCGGGACGAAATCATCCGGCTGTTATCATTTTCCAACAGTGGATTGGATTCGATGCGCACATCCATGGTGATGCCTTTATTAAATGTGGTGCGTACCAATATCAACCGGAGAGAATTGAACCTGCATTTGTTTGAGATGGGTACAATATATCAGCGCATCAGTGGAGTCATTCAGGAGACTCAAAAACTGTGTTTAGTACTAACCGGCAGAAATGAGCCCGAATATTGGCGAAGCAGAACCAACGGAACTGATTTATTTCAGTTAAAAGGCTTTGTAGAATCATTATTTGATCGCATCGGACTGCATGCAACTCATCAGAGTGAACTGGAGCACAGGGCATTTGATTATGGCTTATCCATAAGTAGTAAAAAGAAACAATTGGGAGTGATTGGTGCCATAGCCACTTCCTGGCTTGAGACCTTCGATATTAAGCAGGCTGTATTTTATGCCGAGTTTGATGTGGAACAACTTTTCCGGATGGCCGATGACCGGGTTCGCTATCGTGAGCCTTCGAAATTTCCTCAGGTAAGACGCGATCTTGCTTTGCTAATTCCCTCTGACACGCCTTTTGCCTCAATTGAAAAACTTGCCTCCCAGCATGGCGGCGCTTTATTGCGCGATATCAATCTATTTGATGTGTATCGGGATAAAAAAATGGGCGATCATATAAAATCTTATGCCGTAAGTTTTACTTTTATGGATGAAACAAAAACCTTAGTTGATGCAGATGTGGATGCACAGATGCTAAAACTGATGACGATATTGGAACAGGAACTTAAAGCCGTGATACGCAAATGATGAATGAAATCATAGACGATGCTACCATTCTGCAAAAGAACGTACAGCTTTTGTTGGGCGAAGTTCGTGCATTGCGCAAGGAGAAAGATGTACTTGAGCACAAGATCGACCGACTGGTACAGGAACTTGACGAATTGAAGCAACGTAAAAATGATTTACAACGGATACTTGACCTCAATACCCTGCAGGCCGCTCTGACTAAAAAGGAAGATATCAGTGAATTACGAGGTCGTATCACTGAAATGATTAAAGAACTGAATAAGGCCATTTATTATCTGGAGCAAAACGGTTGACGATGAGCGAAAATAAAATTTCAGTAGAAGTACAAATAGCCGACCGCCGCTATCCGCTAAGGGTTGCGCCGGCTGAGGAAAAAATACTCAGACAGGCTGAAGAGGAACTGCGGCAAAAACTGGCGTATTGGCAAAATCAGGTCTCGCTGAAAGAAAATCAGGATTATCTGGCTTTGTCCCTGCTCACACATATTGTCGAGGATATCAAGGCGCGGAAAGACCGCGACACCAAGCACACATTTATTCACAACAAGATAAAAAGTATGAATAAAAATATTGACGCTTTATCCATAAAAGAGAATACCAACAGCACAAATACAGATTTACCCTAGATTGGGAATTATTTATCCCTTATTTTTGTAACGTTGAATTAACATTCCGTTAATCTCACACTTTGACGGATTAACCAAGCAGATGAAAAAAACAAAATTCCATGGACTCACAAACACTAATTATAGCCATTGCTATTGGCGCAGCTGCGCTCGTTGCCGGATTGATACTGGGCCGAATGATCTTCTTACCTCCCGCACAGAAGAAAGCTCAGGAAGCCGAAATAGAAGCTAAACGAATACTGGACGAAGCTAAATTACAAGCCGAAACACTTAAAAAAGACAAATTGCTGGAAGCAAAAGAGAACTTCCTTCAATTAAAACAGGAACACGACAAGGAAATTGCCCAGCGAAATCGTGCGCAGGAACAACTGGAAAGCAAACTGAAACAGCAACAGCAATCGCTGAATCAGAAAATTGAAGGTACACAGCGCAAAGAGCAGGAGCTGGATGCCATGCGTGAAAATCTCAAACGCCAGACGGAGTTGGTACAGATTAAAAAAGGTGAGATGGAAAAAGCGGCTGAACAGCACATTAAACGTTTGGAACAGATAGCTAAACTTACAGAGGCTGAAGCCAAAGCGGAGCTCGTTCAGGCACTTAAAGAGTCTGCCCGCACCGAGGCGATGGCTTATGTTAAAGACATCATGGAAGAGGCTAAGGCCAAAGCAAATAAAGAGGCAAAGAAAATTGTCATTCAAACGATACAGCGTACTGCCGCTGAGCACGCCATAGAAAATACCGTTTCGGTATTTCACATAGACAGTGATGATATCAAAGGACAAATCATTGGTCGTGAAGGACGTAACATCAGGGCTCTTGAGGCCGCAACCGGTGTTGAGATCATTGTTGATGATACACCTGAAGCGATAGTTATTTCCGGCTTTGATCCTGTTCGTCGTGAGATTGCCCGCCTATCCTTACAACGCCTTGTAGCAGATGGTCGAATACACCCGGCGCGTATTGAAGAGATTGTTGAAAAAACCAAGAAACAGTTAGAGGAGCAGATTCGTGAAATCGGTGAACGCACGGTAATTGAACTGGGTATCAACGGTCTTCATAATGAGTTAATCCGTATGGTAGGTCGTATGCGCTTTCGCTCTTCATACGGTCAGAACTTATTACAGCACTCTAAAGAGGTGGCCAACCTATGTGCAATTATGGCCGCTGAATTGGGTATCAATCCTAAATTAGCTAAGCGTGCCGGTTTATTGCACGATATAGGAAAAGTACCCGATGAAGAAAGTGAATTAAGCCACGCATTGCTTGGTGCCAAACTTGCCGAGAAATATGGTGAAAATCCTGCGGTGGTTAATGCCATTGGCGCGCACCACGACGAGATGGAAATGAGTTATGTGATATCGCCGATCATACAGGCTTGTGATGCCATCAGCGGAGCAAGACCCGGAGCACGTCGCGAAATCATGGAGCAATACCTGAAGCGCTTAAAAGACCTGGAAACTATAGCCTTAAGTTACGACGGTGTGGAGAAAGCTTACGCCATTCAGGCCGGCCGCGAACTTCGTGTAATTGTGGAGGCCGACAAGGTTGATGATAAAAAGTCGGAAGAGATTTCATTCAACATGGCACAGAAGATACAGAATGAGATGACCTATCCCGGACAGGTGAAGGTTACCGTTATTCGTGAGAAACGCGCCGTAAATTTTGCCAAGTAATCACTTGTACTTAATGGGCAATTAATACAGGCAGATGGATCACACTATCCGTTGCATCCCTGTAAATTAATTGATACGTTCCATTATATAAGGTTTGGCAGTCGATATACGCCAGCGTACTTCCCTGATAGATCGTGACTTCAGAAATGCGTTGTCCACTCATCGTGTAAAGACCAACCTGTATATTACCGTTAAATGCTTTATTCAATTGCAATATGATAACATCATTAGCCGGATTAGGATAAACCTGAATCTTTGTATCTGCAGGTTTATCATTAACCGATGTT
Organism: Bacteroidota bacterium; assembly: GCA_014190535.1. Lineage (GTDB taxonomy): Bacteria > Bacteroidota > Bacteroidia > Chitinophagales > UBA10324 > BJGO01. The sequence goes on from BJGO01000075.1 coordinate 5,512, forward strand.
GAAGTTGGCGTGTATTCGGTAACCGGTTCCGTGATGCTTGTTACTTTTGATGCAGATCTGATTCCATAGAACGTGGGTCCCACACAATAAGGATATGCCGAATTCCAGTTGGCATCCACCGTGCAGAAATAGGCATAGGTGCCGTTGGGATATTCAGGTGTTACACAGAAGCGACCATTATGTTCATCTAAATAATCTGCTTCGCTGTGACTGATAAATTCATAGTCTTCGCGGAAATAACCAATAGGGTATGTTGTGCTCACAGCCGGTCCATCTGTTACATCGGTGCCGTCGGCCCAGGTAGTGCGTGTGGTTATGTTGCGTAACAGGTAGGATGATTTTATCCGTGTAATACCCCCGGTACCATCAGCATTCTTAAAACCATACGCACCGTATATAGGATAGCCGTCGTATGCATATCCAATCAACGGAGAATGTGTATTAGAGTCAATTACATATAAACCATCTGCCAGATAGATATCACAGATGTTTGAAATAACGGTAAGGTCAAGATTAAAGGCGCTTGGATTCTGATGATGATGGTAATTACCCATGGCAGGATGCCCTTTGGCACAATCAAAACCTTGTCTCTCCGCCAATATGGCATCGCGGTTCCAGTCCATAGAGGCGCCGGGACCACCGGGGCATGGGGGATTACCGGGGCCACCGCAAAGTGAATTTGTATTCGGGTTCCAGGCAACACCATCTCTGTAGTCAAACAGCGCTACACCATTAATAAAGATGCCGATGTTACCGGCTGTTGTCGCCGTTGGTGTTCCGGTATTTGGAACAGGGTTTAGTGGTATTTTGAAAATAGCATTTTGATTTTGTGCAATCGATGGATTGCCGAGAAAAGGACCTGTTATATAAGCCGGCACACCACTGGTTGAAACATAAACCCAATTATCAGAATACTGAACGGTTTGCACATTAGCCTCCACGGCATCCGTAATTGGTGTAGGATTGCCGCTTACGAAATGCCTTCCCTGAATACCGGTGGTGTTAATCAGCCAGTTGGTGATAGCAGGATTCAATTGAGCCTTAAGGGAACCTGCTGTAAACAAGAGATTAAGCAGACACAGGCAAATGATTGTTTTTTTCATAATGTTGGGTTTGAGCATGGTAATCACGTAATTTATTTATTCATGTATGAGTAAGGAAATTCTTTCGGGTAGGTATAATCTGTATTAAACACAAATTTTTTATCGGAGAGCGTAAGTAAAAAACTGATTAATTCGACTTTCTGATCGGGGCTTAGGTTTAGTGGGGGCTTTAACTCTTTTGATAAATGGGGTAAATCTCGGTTGAGTCCGGTATAATGATCGAGGACATCACGAATCCGCTTGAAACGACCATCGTGCATGTATGGATAGGTGTATTCCAGATTTCGTAGTGAAGGCACTTTGAAAAGAAATGAATCAGCGGGGTTTTGAGTGATGCGAAAGTGACCCAAGTCATTGAGTATCGGATCCGGTTGCAGTCCGTTATTTTTGAATGTGTAGCTACTAAAAAGTGGTTCAGTATGGCAGGAGGCACAGTGGGTTTTGTAAAGCCTGTAACCTCGTTGTTCCTGAGGAGTAAATTGCTGCATACCTTTTTTTACCAGATCATATTTTGCATCAGATGAAATCAGGGTAAGTGTAAACTGAGCGATACATTTTAGAATACGCTCTCCGGTAATCATACTATCGCCATAGGCATTCATAAATTTGATACGATAGTTTTTGTCCTGCCTGAGTTTTATGACAATATGCTCCAAGGTTTCATTCATCTCCTTTGGATGTGTTATGGGCGAAAGAGCCTGTGCGTCAAGATGATGAATAGCGCCATCCCACATGAAACTTGTTTGCCAAGCCAGATTAAATAATGCAGGTGCATTTCTGTTGCCAATAGCATCGTGAATACCGTGGCTCAAAGCATGGTCAGTATGCGCAAAAGCATTGTATGAGGAGTGGCATGAAGCACAAGAGATCATATTGTTTTGCGACAGCCGATTATCATAAAATAAGATGCGGCCTATCTCGATTCGTTCCTCCGTTAAGGTGTTGTCTTTGGAACGGTAGAGTGGCTTAGGCCAACCCTCCGGTACAGGAATCGTAAATGGTCCCTTTATGGTGAAACTCAGCATAACGATTATAAGAAGTAACAGGGCCAGTAATGTTTTCATCATTATTCAGGATGTATACACTGAGTCAGATTAGCGGAAAGTTCAACTGCTTTAAGACACGGCGACATGATCTGCAGGGCATCCGACTTAAGGGCATAATTAATGAACGGATACAGATTCAGGTTCAGGCAATTTTTATGATATGGGGAACAAGCAAATTTCAACTGCTGAATAGTTTGATGCGGTGTTTGATAACCGCCAAGATGTAGGGTTATTTCTTTTTCGGATGAAAATTTTGGGTAAAATACTCCTTCTAATTTAAAATGGATGTAACCAGTTTGCCAGGTCCAGTACATACCGTTAACGGGATCCAGGTCAGCCTTCCCTATACCATACTCTTGTAATAGACTGTCTACACCTAATACAAATCCTATAGAATCAAACTCTTGTTCATCCGGCAGATGTTGTGTGAGCGATGAGCGATTAGCAAAGTCGATCAAATGACTCGCTATGGAGTCTTTGGCAAGGAGTGTTCCATTTCGAAACAGGGTGATGTCTGAAATATAAAATCGTAATACGTTAACACGCAAAGAGTCGCCCTCTGTGCCATATGGTATTTTTCTTCCGGGACTTATTTCTATTTCATTCAGAGTAACATGCCAGCTGAGCTGAGGATACGTTTGCGCATACACACTATTAAAGCCGGCGATTAATATTAATGGAAAATATAGGTTTAGTAATATATTATAAATGGTTTTTATGCGTATGTTCGACATTGCCGGGGGTGAGTAAAATTAAAAATTCCTAAGAATCGGGGATAATAACTATGGATTAATCTGTTGTATCATTTGATGATGAACAAGGGTATTGCTTGCCAGAATTTCTTTGTTCGAAATAAATTCTTCGGTAAGGGAAAAATCACTAACCATTCCACCGGCCTCCTGAACGATGATGGCGCCACCAGCCACATCCCACGCATTCAGGTTGTATTCAAAAAATGCATCAAACCTACCACACGCCGTATAGGCTAAGTCTATGGCAGCAGAGCCTAAGCGACGTATGCCGCGGCAGCGTGGCATGAGTCTTTTAATAATACTCAGGTAGGTATCGCTGTAATCAAACACTTCGTAAGGAAAGCCAGTAGCCACGAGGCAATCACTTAATGCACTTTTGTCAGATACCTGAATGCGTCTGTCGTTCATATACGCGCCACCATAGCGAAAAGCATAAAAACATTCATTACGCATTACATCCATAACGATACCCACAAGTGCTTTGTCGTTTTCGTAAAGCGCTACACTTACACTAAACACGGGTATTCTATGAATAAAGTTGGTTGTACCGTCTAAGGGGTCTACAATCCACACATACTTTTTTGCGCTTCGCTCCACCGTTTGTTCTTCAGTTAAAAAACCGCTCGCGGGCAATAGTTCCTGTAACCCTTTCACCAATAATTTCTCTGCCTCCTCATCCACAAACGATACTAATGAATTCAGGCTCTTGCTGCGCACTGTATCCGGGTTGAACGATGTGTATTGTGTGCGTATAAAACCTGCTGCCGTTTTAACCACCTCAGTGGCCTTCATGCATATTTCTTCTGTGTTCATTTCTTCAATCGATAATAAATCAGATACAATAGTATAAATGCACTCAGGTACAGCATTATTCTGCCCATGTAATCACCAAAGCGAACATAGAAGGTCTTGCCGAAACCTGCTTCGAGGCGTTGTTTGATAACTCCTTCCTGCCAGTAAGGCTGTGCTTGCTCAATTTCACCCAGCACATTTACAAAACAAGATATGCCGGTATTGGCTGAACGTGCAACAGGCCTTCGGGTTTCAATGGCGCGCATGGCTCCGTAATACAGATGTTGAATATGCCCGTCCGTAGCGCCCCACCATCCATCATTGGTAATGATAAAAATTAAATTGGCACCACGGTTTACATACTCGGTGATATATTCTCCGTAAACACTCTCGTAGCATATTACCGGCGCCACACCGGTGGAGTCTGCAGAGAAAAATACACTTGGTTTTTCCTGCCTGCCCAAGCTACCGCTCATGCCACCCATATCCAAACTCAATGATTCCAAAAAACCAAATAGCTTAGGATAGGGCATTTTCTCGACGCCCGGAACAAGTTTACTTTTATGATGTATTTGTATGGGCGACCGGTGATTCAATTGCATGGCGCTGTTAAAGGCGTCAAAGCAACACTTGCCATTATCATACGTTCTTGCTGTTTCGGTTTCTGCACTATCGTAACGCAGATAACCGCTGTATCCGGTTATCAGATCGGCTTTTGGATACTGAGCCATATATTGCTTAAGTTCTAGAGTAGTTTCATCTTCAACGATATTATTTTCTAAAATACCCTGAGGGAAAGCGGTCTCCGGCCAAACCAGGTAATCTGTAGTGCTATCACACTGCTGACCTGATAAACGAAATAACTTATCCATTTGCTCTCTTAATCTGCTGAAGTCAAACTTTTCATTGTATGGATCTATATTGGGTTGAACAACAACAACTGTTTTAATTACATCTCCGGCAGATGCATTGCTGACTTTGTGATAAATCAAAGCCGATGCAATCATCGGTATACCGATTACAGCGAACAAGGCTACACCCTGACGAATGATCAGCGTTTTTGCCCGAGATGCAGACAATACGACGTTGCGCAGTATCAGGAAACCCAGAATATTAATGCTGAGTAACCAAAGTGAGCCGCCAAGCACACCGGTATATTCGTACCATTGAATCCAGTAAGGGTAACGGGCCAGACTATTACCCAGAGTCAGCCAGGGCCAGCTCAGATCCCAATTGAGATGTATATACTCAAATGCAATCCAATACATCGGCAGTGAAATATAACCCAGTAAGGGATTGGTTCTTTTCTTAGTGATATGAAACAACACAAACGGAACAGTCATCAGCAAGGCATTCAGTACATTAGCCAGCACACCCGAAAAAGGCTCTGTGGTATTACCTACCCACCAGGTTACCAGAACATTCCATAAGAGGAAGCTTACATAAGACAGTAACCAAACTCTTGTATTACTTTTTTTAGGTATGTAACTCAACTGATGCTCTGCCCACAGCAAGGGGATAAAGGCAACAAACAAGGCAACAAACATGGGTCTTGGAACCCATCCGGCATATAGGAGCAATCCGGACAGTATCGACAGGATGATGTTAATCAGGCGATTCATCGTGTTCTTTTTTTGATTTGTTGGATAATCCTTCCACAACGACAATAATTTCTCCCCGTGGTTCAGTAGTTTCAAAGTGATGTATCACCTCATCAACAGAACCCCTAATGGTCTCCTCGAATTTTTTGGTCAACTCACGCGATACACTCACGCGTCGTTTTCCGAACAGCTCCCTGATTTCGTTTAATAAACGAACGAGGCGGAAAGGAGACTCGTAAAAGATGAGGGTATAGGGCAATGCAGATAATTGGGTTAACTGCGAGCGTCTGCCTTTTTTATGCGGCAGAAATCCGTAAAATAAACTTGGATGTATTGGAAAACCACTTTGCAGTAATGCCGGAATAAAGGCAACCGGGCCGGGCAGTGCGTCTATGCCTATGCCATGTTGTATGGCAGACCGGATCAGTAAAAATCCCGGGTCAGAAAGACCCGGTGTGCCGCAATCACTAACGAGTGCGCAGGTTTCTCCGTTGGTAATTCGGTTTA
>BJGO01000076.1 GCA_014190535.1 Bacteroidota bacterium
CTGAATGTACGACAGGGCCTTGCGGTGGATACCCTGAAGGGGCCGGTGCTTGTGGTGGCAGGTCCGGGTACGGGCAAAACACAAATAAGTGCCGACCGCATTTGCAATCTGCTCCGAAGCAGTGATGATCAGGTTCAGCCGCAACACATCCTGTGCCTCACCTATACCGATAATGGCGCTGTAAGTATGCGTAAACGCCTCCTACAAATGATTGGCCCTGCGGCGCATCAGGTTAAGATTTGCACCTTTCATAGCTTCTGTAATGATGTGATTCAGTCGAATCTGGATTACTTTGAAAAACATCAGCTCGAGTTAATCAGCGATCTGGAGCGAGTGGATATGATGGAACACATCATAGATAATTTACCGGTAACCCATCCGCTTAAGCGGCTCAAAGGCGATCTGTATTATGATGTGCCTCTGTTGAATAATTTATTCAATACCATGAAATCTGAAAACTGGATGCCGGACTATATCTATCAGTGTATCGATGAGTATCTGCAATCGCTACCGGATCGCGATGGATTCCGGTATAAACGAGCCTATAAAAATTTTAAAGCAGGCGACATCAAGCAAAATCTTATAGACCAGGAAGTAGAGAAAATGGATAAGCTCAAAGCCGCTGTGGGCATCTACCCTTTGTACGCTCAGGCTATGCAGGATAAACACCGGTACGATTATCAGGATATGATCCTCTGGGTTATACGGGCATTTAAAGATGAGCCCCGTTTATTATTACCCTACAAGGAATTGTATCGGTATATACTCGTGGACGAATTTCAGGATACCAACGGAGCACAGAATGAAATTTTGAATTTGCTTACGGAAGATGCCGATCGTTCACCCAATGTATTCTGTGTGGGTGATGATGACCAAAGCATTTACGAGTTTCAGGGGGCCCGTGTAAAAAATATTGCAGATTTTGCTCATAAATACGCCGGCACGATTTCAATTGTAGTGTTGGATGCCAACTATAGAAGCACACAGGCTATACTGGACATATCCAAGCGCGTGATCGATCACAATCAGGACCGATTGATCCATGTGCTTATCGGACTTACTAAAGATATTAAAGCCGCACGGGCAGAGCGTATCTCGTCCACAGTTACTCCGGTACTTCGTGAATATATGAATACTGCGCAAGAGGAGGCTGACTTATGTAACCGAATTGAAAACCTGATACAACAGGGCGTAAAGCCATCTGATATTGCGGTGCTTTACTATAAACATGCTCAGGCTGAAAATCTGATCACCTACTTTAACCGCAAGGCAATTCCTTATCAGGTGCGCAAGAAGATTAATATACTACATCAGCCGCTTACGCAACAGATCATGAATATACTCACGTATATTAGTAAAGAATTTAATAAGCCATACAGCGGGGAGGAACAATTATTCAGGATGTTGCATTACTACTTCTTTCATATCCATCATCACGATGTAGCCAGTCTGGGGCTGTATATAAAGAGTAAAAAAGATTTGAGCTGGCGCGAAACCATCTCAGATAGGGCACACCTTAAGCAAATAAAACTGAGGTCTTCGGATGCAATTGAGCAGTTAGGTGCTTGTATTAATCGATGGATCACCGATTCAGCAAACCTTACTCTGCAGATGCTTTTTGAGAAGATTATTTATGAAAGTGGTCTTGCAGCTTATCTTGCCGCTCATACCGATCGCTTCCATCTTATGGAAGAGTTGAATACCTTTTATGATTTCATTAAAGTACAGAACAACAAAAAACCTAAACTCAATATTGATGATCTGGTGAGCATGCTGGAACAAATGGAACAGCATAAGATAACACTGGACATCAATAAAACAGTTTATCGGGAGGAGGGTGTTGTATTCAGCACTTGCCACAGTGCTAAGGGAAGTGAGTACCGGCACGTATTTGTTATAGGGTGTGTTAAAGATAAATGGGAGGGGTCTTCGGGTAATAATAAAAATTATTCATTGCCCGACACGCTTACATTCTCTACTACAGAGAATCAGCTCGAATCATCGCGACGTTTATTTTATGTGGCTCTTACGCGTGCAGAAGAATTTCTATATATATCCTACTATCGTTTTACCAATGAACAAAAGGAGGTGGAGCGTTCACTCTTTGTCGAAGAAACCGGACTAAATGCTGAATTGATTCAGGTATCTAATGAGAACTTGTTGCAATATCAATTGACACTGGCTTCTGCCGGATCGGCCACAATACAGTTGCCAAATCGTGATTATCTGAAGTTGCGCATCGAAAATCTGGTCTTCAGTCATTCGCTTATGAATGAATATCTAAAATGTCCACTCTCGTTTTATTTTAATAAGATTCTACTGATGCCTTCGGCCAAAAACGATACGCTAACTTTTGGTAATGCGATACATAAATCCATGGAGCTGTTATTTAAAAAAATGCTGGAACAGGGTGGGCGATTTCCCGAAGTTGAGTATGTGGTGGAGAAATTTGAATGGTTCATGCACAAGGAGCGCGAATCCTTTACCGACATTCAATTTAAAAATAAAATGCATCTGGGTCGTGAGGTATTGACAGCATATTATAACACCCATATCAGTCAGTGGCATAAGCAGGTTGATCTCGAATACCGGATAAGTGGTGTGCAGATAGAGGGCGTACCATGTATCGGATTTGCCGATAAAATTGAATGGCACGATCAGGGGGCTGTGGTTATTGATTATAAATCAGGTCAGGTAGAGAAATCGACTAAAGAATTGAATCCACCAACGGCCGATGATAATGGGGGTAGTTACTGGAGGCAGATGTATTTCTATAAGTTACTTTTCGATGCCGATTCGGCCAGGCGTAGGGTGAATATGACCCGCGGGGAATTTCATTTCGTTGAAAAGAATAAACAGGGGCGATATGAAGTTAAACGCATTGATATTATGCCTGAATATCTGAGTTGGATGCGGCATAAAATCAAAGAGGTTTATGCAAAGATTCAAAATCTGGAGTTCAACCAGGGATGTAATGAAGACGATTGCCGCTGGTGCAAGTTTGTAAAACAAAACCAAATCAGTTTTGAGGTGAAATAAGCCACGCTTACTTTAGCCAACTCTAAAACTCAATTCAACTTATGTTACAACGCATTCAAACTGTTTATTTGTTAATTGCAACAGTATTGGCTTTCTGCTCACTGGCGCTCGATTTATATGTTCAAAACGGAACAGTTATTTCCGCAACAGAACACGTGGCTTTGCTCATAGCCGGCTCATTAATGATAGCCGATACTGTTGCTCCTATATTCTTATATACCAATAGAAGTCTTCAAAAGCGACTTTGTTATATGGCGGTATTTATGCAAATACTGTTCATAGTTGCTTTAATAGTAACCGTTTCTAAAACTGTTCCTGGCGGAGTACAAGGCATTGAAGGATTTCAAATAGCGGCAACATTTCCTATCATCAACATCATTCTTATATACTTAGCCATTCGTGGAATTAATAAAGACGAGAGTTTGATTAAGTCTATGGATAGATTGAGATAATAAAAAAGCGGCTATCTAACCGAAAGCCGCTTTCTAAATTGGTTTGATAGCGCACTTACTTTTGAATAATCAGTCCTTTGTTGATCTGAACTAAATCATTTTGTAATTGAATATTGTAATAACCATTTGGCAGGGATTCATTAAATGTCAGGGTGTTATTTCCTCCTTCAAGTAATATCGATTTAACGGCTAACACCTGCCCCAATGCGTTTAATATTTTTACTGATACTGTTGCTTCAATTTCTGAGAATAAGCTAAGGGTAAAATTTCCCGAAGTGGGATTGGGGAATAGAGTGATATCGTGCAGTAACTCATCTTCAGCCATACGTAATGAGGTAAGGAATCCGTTCGATGAGGTGAATAAAGAAAATTCGTTATTGGTAACACATTGTGTCCTCATCTGAAATTCATAAGCTGTGTTCGGAGTTAGACCGGTTATTGTTTTGGTGGTACTTGCTGAGGGGATCACGAGACTTGTCCAGGCTGAAGTTCCCACTTTTCTGAGGCGAAGCCTGTATTTGGATGCGTCGGTTACAGCCTCCCAGGTTATGGTCGCGGTTGTAGCCGTAGTGGCAGCGATATTGATTTGCTGCGGTCTAGCACAACCTTGTAGAGTAGTTAAAGTATCATTGCTCCACGCAGAAAGCCCCGGGTCACAAACCGACCGTATCTGATACACATAGGTAGTAGAGGGCTCCAGATTGGTAAGTTCTTTGGATAGGGTTAAACTTTGTATCGTATTGGTAAATGAGGTGTCTGCAAGGCGTTTGTATTGGATACGATATTTTGTTGCCGGAGTGCAGTTAAATTCCCAGTCAAGTTGCGCAGTGGTCTTGGTGATGTTTGATGCAATAATATTCTTAACGGGTGAGCATAGTGGTGTTGTAAAAATTCGGGATCGCCTAGAGATAGATGAAAATGTGCCACTTGGATCCTCTGAACAAGAGCCGGCAACATCAACGAAGTAAGAGATAGCTGATTGTATATTCGGATTTGAAATAGTAACCAACCCGTTACCCGGATTAAATTCATTCAATACCGTATTATTAAGCGGGGATTGTTTAACTTCAATAGAATAAAATACACTCGAGGTTGTATTCTCCAGATTAAGGTCAAATCCGCATGCTGTAAGTTTACTCACAGAGAGTTCCGGCACAAACAAATCATTGGCTACCACTTTTACTTCCCGTTCGTAGCATTGTTGACCATTGATACCTATTACGGTTAGCTTGTAATCACCGGGCTTGTTGGCTGTAACCGATGGATCGACCAAAGGATAAGGCTCGAAAACCCCACTACTATTTTTAATGGACCAGTTAAACGCAGTATTCGCAAGTGAGCCCCCCTTTAAAGTGGTTTGAATAAATCCGGTTCCCAGACAAGGGGCATTGGTTACACTGCTTATGCGCACATCCGGGCAGGGCAGTCCTCTGAATATGCCCGCATCGGTTGTGCACCAGATGGTATTGTTTGCATCAAAACTAATGCCTCTGATATTGTTCGAAGGCAAGCCTTGAGCGGTAGTATAAATCGTCCAGTTGCTTGCGTTCTGTATAATGCCTCCTGCAATTTTTATCAGACCGGCGGTGGTGCCGATCCAAATGTTGCCATCAATATCTTCAGCAATGGCATTATTATTAACGGATGCACCGGCTGGGTAAGGCAGTGTTGGATCATCAGCAGTAAAAAGGAATCCAGCTCCGCAGGCTGATGGTGCAATATAGTAAATACCCTGTTGAGCCGAACCTATACCCAGCCACACATAGCTATTGCGATCACAATAAATGGCACGTACCCGTGGCGATCCGGAAGTGTTATTGAAATTTAATCCGGGCAAGTTGACGATACCCTCAAAATTGATGACACCTAATGTGGTATTATACCGTGCAACATATGGGGCCTGACAGGTACCATTAACACAAGAGCGATCAACGCTTACCCATATTTCATCATCGTTATCTAAAGGGCTATCCTTTATATCTGCAATGGCGAGACATCGTACATCGGACTGTGGCAACCCGTTATCGCCGGCAAGCTGCGTATTGGCGATACTAAAGTCGGTATAAATAAATCCACCTTCATTGATTGTTGCATCAGGATTAACATGCTGTCCGCAGGCGGCCCAAACATCGCCTTCGCTATCCAAACTCAGGCTATTAACCAATCGGGAGGGAAGCGGGCTAAAGTTTCCGGAGATATCGGCAATAGATCCGATTTTTAAAAAACTGAAACTGTTTTCACTACCAAATTTGCGAACGCCACCATTTTCAGAGTTTGTGAGTTCGGATGATGCCACAAAAACATTTCCGTCATCGTCAGAAATCATATGACGCACAATATGGTTGGTTAGGGTAGGTTCCTGTTCCCAAAGTTGAGTTTGATCATTATACCTGAAGATGCCATTATTTGTTGATCCGGCCCACATTTCCCCATTTTTTCCACGTACAATCGAACGGAACGAATTAGAGGGAAATCCGGTGTTCCAGATCTTAAACGACCCATCGGAATTAAGTTCTGTAGGGCTTAATGCATCATTGCCGGCATCTACGAGCGAATTACGGGGGCCTCCGGCTTTTAGCGAATTACGCAGCACTATCCGCTGACTATCGGTAAACATATGTCTGGATAAATCAAAGTTGGTATCCATTATATTCATAAACATGATCCCTTTGGTAATAACGGGTGCTGAGCAATTATCGAAGAGCGGGAAAAATGTATTACCTCCCGGAGCTATGGAATTTCCTTGGGCGGACTGCAGGGGAGTATCTGACAGTCCGTCATCGCCGTTGCAGGATGGCTGCTCGGCATCAGGTTCATCTCCCCAGGTGTGAAATAATCCAAAATAATGCCCTACCTCGTGGGCAAGCGTTGATATTCCACTTCCGGTTAAAGATGTTGGGATAAATCCGAAAACACTAAAATCAACGATGACACCATCTTCCCCTTGCGATGGATTGCAATCGCCCGGGAATACAGCTATTCCATTAAAATCATTATCGAAATTGCAAACCCAAATATTCAGGTAATTCCCCGTATTCCAGGCATCCCTGCCGCCTTGTGCTGTTTTCTTAACGTCGCTTGAAGAACAATCTCCGAATGAAGTGGTGAATGGTACCGGATGGCAGGTATAGGTTCTGGTAATACCATTGGTGGCTCTCCCCTCCGGATCTTTTTTTGCGAGTTCAAATCTGATTTTGGTGTCGCCTGCGGCAGTAACACTGAATGCAAGTGGTGTATTGATATTTCTGGACGAGTTGCCGGAATAGAAACGATTCAACTCTTCAATTTGCCTATGGATCCTTTCATCGGATATATTTTCAATAGGAGCAGACCACACGATGTGCACGACAACAGGTATGGTATAAACCGTATTGTCGTCATCTCTTGAAGAAAACGAGTACAGTTGATTTACTAGGTCCGGTTTATGTGACCGCCATTCTGTAAAGGATTGCTGATTGCCACAATCTGACTGTGCCCACAGTCCTTTAGCCAGAAAGATTAAAGCCAGGACTGCAAGTAGTTGTGTTTTTATCATCTTGTTTGAATTTGCGGTAAAAATAAATTTTATACAATTTAATCCTCTAACTAATTATAGGGATAAATAATTATATGTTATGCGTGCAATTAGCTGTTAATCGGTCATAGGGCACTAACCAGGATTGCCCCGAAAGTATTAGTGGATAGGATGTTTAAAGCCCATACCAGCTATCCTTATCCAAACTGCGATACTGTATTGCTTCGGCTAAATGTTCCGTTTTAATGGTTGCACTGCCCTCGAGGTCGGCAATGGTTCGGGATACTTTCAGGATTCGGTCGTAGGCACGTGCCGAGAGACCCAGTTTTTCCATAGCAGTCTTTAAAAGATTTTCACCGGCTGAGGTGATGGTACATACCTCACGCATCAGCTTATTACTCATCTGTGCATTACAATATATTTCTTTATGTGTTTTAAAACGGTCCGACTGAATCTGCCGTGAGCGAATCACACGTTCTCTGATAGCCGAACTTTTTTCGGATGGCTGCATCTGAGTGAGTTCACTAAAGGGCACAGGCGTTACCTCAACATGTAAATCGATACGATCCAGCAGTGGCCCCGATATTTTATTCATATACTTCTGAACGACTCCGGGAGCGCACACGCACTCTTTCTCGGGATGATTGTAATAACCGCAGGGGCAGGGATTCATAGATGCAACCAGCATAAAGTTAGCCGGATATTCTACGCTTGATTTCGAACGGGAAATATTGATTCTTCGCTCCTCCATGGGTTGGCGCAATACCTCCAGCACCGTGCGCTTAAACTCCGGAAGTTCATCTAAAAATAAAACGCCGTTATGAGCCAGAGAAATCTCGCCGGGTTGTGGATTTGATCCGCCGCCAACGAGGGCAACATCACTCACGGTATGATGAGGAGCCCGAAAGGGGCGTGTTGAAATAAGCGTGCCCGATTCTTTCATCTTACCTGCTACGGAATGAATCTTGGTGGTTTCGAGAGCTTCCTGCAAGGTCAGGGGTGGCAGGATAGTAGGTAGCCGCTTTGCCAGCATCGTTTTCCCTGCACCGGGAGGGCCTATGAGAATGACATTATGTCCGCCGGCAGCCGCTATTTCTAATGCCCGTTTGATATTCTCCTGCCCTTTTACATCACTAAAATCAAATTCAATATCGGACTGCGATTGTGCAAAGGTGGCCCGGGTATCGACCACAATCTTTTCAGGAATTTTTGTGCCTTCGAGCAGGTCAATTACTTCGCCAAGTGATTCAACGCCATAGATGTCAAGATTATTGACAATAGCGGCTTCGCGCGCATTTTGTTTTGGTAGTATAAACCCTTTAAAATTCTCTTTTCGTGCCTGAATGGCAATGGGTAATACCCCTTTAATGGGTTGCAATCCGCCATCAAGCGATAATTCGCCCATAATCATGTAGTCGCCGAGCCGGTCACAAAGTAGTTGTCCGGATGCGGCCAGTATGCCAATGGCAATGGTTAAATCATATGCCGATCCTTCTTTCTTTGTATCGGCAGGTGCCAGATTAACAACCAGTTTCTGACGAGGCATTTTTTTATCGATATATTTCAATGCCGCTTCGATACGGTAAAGACTCTCGCGAACGGCGCCTTCGGCCAAACCAACCATGGCATATTTTAAATCACCGCTTCCGATATAGGTTTCAACGGTTATCGTAATAGCATTAATTCCATAAACGGCACTGCCGAATGTTTTAACAAGCATATTTCTATGCAAGATAATGGTTCAGTTGACATGGCAAATAACCGAGCCCTTTTTTTTCTATGGCTTACGGAATGCGTTCCATCCTTGTGCAATCAGTTCGTGCACGTTGCCTCCTTTGGTTATGATTACGGCAGGCTCATGCAGAGCGGTCATATAACCGATAACCGTAATGTTTATATCGTCCTTAACCTTTTCATAATCCTCCTGAGGTATAGTAAACAATAATTCATAATCCTCGCCACCGCTGAGCGCACACATTGTTGGGTCTAAGTTGAATGTATATGCGGCCGTTCTAACCTCCTCACTGATAGGAATCTTCTCCTCATAAAGATTACAGCCAAGCCCCGACTGATCACACAAATGCAGAATCTCCGAGGAGAGCCCGTCGGAGATATCGATCATTGACGTTGGAATGATTTCATTTTTTTCAAAATAGGTTATGATGTCGCGGCGGGCTTCAGGCTTAAGCTGTCGTCCAACCAGGTAGGCCTGATTTTCGAGGTCCGGTTTGATGTTGGGGTTTTCCATGAAAATCTTTTTCTCGCGCTCCAGAAACTGCAAGCCGAGATAGGCGGCACCAAGATCGCCGCTCACACATAACAGATCCCCTTCTCTTGCGGTGCTACGCAATACATATTTTTCCGGACTTACCTCGCCAATGGCCGTTACGGAAATCACAAGCCCTTTTTGTGAAGATGTAGTGTCGCCACCGATCAGGTCAACCTCATACTTTTCACTTGCAAGCCGTATGCCTGCGTATAATTCCTCCAGCGCCTCCAGAGAGAAACGATTGCTTAAAGCAATAGATACGGTAATCTGCGTAGGACGAGCATTCATGGCATAGATGTCGGAAAGATTAACTATAACTGCTTTATAGCCCAGGTGCCTGAGCGGCACATACATCAGGTCAAAATGAATACCCTCGATCAGTAAATCGGTTGAAACAACAAACTGTTTGTCGCGGGAATAGATTACTGCGCCATCGTCGCCGTTCCCCACAACCGTACTTGCATTTTTAATGGTGAATGGCGCAATCAGTTGTTTAATAAGGCCGAACTCGCCCAGGGTATTTATATCGGTTCGTTTTTGTTCTTCGTTCATCTTGCAAAGATGCGTTTAGTAATGTATTGTAAAGACAAACTCTATTTTTACAGTCTTAATTCAAATGATCAAAGCAAAGCTCACCTATTCGATTGCCAATTTGCAAAAGGCCTTTTCCATTCATACGAGCAAGGTGTTTCCCATCAGAGGGCGCATATTACTTTACCTTGGGCTGTTATTAATCTGGACCGGATTGATTTTATTACTTATAAATTATACTCAGCAGGTAAAACCAACCTATATTTTTTACATTATTGCGGGTATTGTATTTATTATAGTTCATGTCGTAACAACAAAAAATTTAGGCAGGCAGGCGTACAAGCAGTTGAACGAGCGCGCCAAAATCGAATATCAGTTATCATTCAGTAAGGATGGTTTTGATATCGACGTACAGAACTCAAAACAACATTACGACTGGAGTGCTGTAATCAGGGCGGTGATTACTGCCGATATTATTCTAATTTATGTATCTAAGCAAACATTCTATTTTGTAGAACAACAACACCTTATTGAAGGCACATTTACTGATTTACAAGAGCTCATTCGTAAACACGTACAGTCGGTATTATAATGCCAGCGGCGAAAACGCCGCCCTATTGAACTATGATAAAAATGGAGTGGAGCATAGCCGCTTAAAAATCGACTTCGCTTAAATGAATGTTATGAGGCAACAGAAGCATATATGAGCAACGAAAAAATACCGTTGCGATGCATTGTAAGTTATTTCACAGCCTGACGGTTTGCGGGCTTTGCGTTGGTGGCATTTGAAACTGAAAACTGTCTGCCAGCCATAAAGTTAATTAATTGCTCAAATGTTTCTATTCGCTCTGTCCGCACACTAACGCAAAACCCGTGTTACAAGCCGTTATTTATTTCTTTGATGTCAATGCTTTTCTTTTCGGTTGCTGTCGTTATAGTGAGCTTATTTTTAGTCAATAGAATTTTGTCGTAAAAAGGATAAATACCATTTTGCTTGTTTGTTGATAGTTCCAAAACTTTAGATTTTCTGGTCAATAGATTTTCTACCTTGAACATAACATTATCACTGTCATTAAATACGCTGTCTATATAAACAATATTGTTATTTAAGCTGTCTGTTTCTTCTATGTCCTTGTCAATATATATTAATTCATTTGTTCTTTTTGTTGGAATGAAAATATGTCGAGATTGTGCCTGCGACCACCAAGTCATCATACAAGCAAATTCATTGTTTGCCCGCTGAATTTCACTAGGAGTTTTAGTTGGAATATTCAGTTTTGTTAAATCATATTCCCTTTTTTGATTTCCAATAGTCAACACTATAAAGAAATCGAAATTATCATTTTTAACATCTATTGTAACGCTGTCGGATTTGTAAACATTATCAGAATATACTTCTCTCGCTGTCGGGTCGGTTTCTTCAACTGCTAACGTGTCAACATTATTTGTCTGGTCGACGGCTTTTTTGTTCTCGCAACTAAAAGTCAAAAATAATAGTGTCAATAT
>BJGO01000077.1 GCA_014190535.1 Bacteroidota bacterium
GGCGATGTGGCATCATAATGATACACCAACTCCGGATGAGGTGAAGAACTATTTGAAATAATAAAGTACGGCATAGCATCTTCGCAAAACCACAGCGCTGGTTTATGCTTACATACATCTCAAAGCAACTACTCTATGCCCTTACCGTTTTAATCGGTGTGGTGATCACTGTATTTCTATTATTTCAGGGCTTGCCCGGCGACCCGGCACGTATGACTATGGGGCAACGAACCGATGCCGCCACAATTGAAAATGTAAATCGTGAGTTAGCTCTGGATAAACCCAAATGGCAACAGCTGTTATATTATATCAATGATATCTCCCCCCTGAGCGTTCATGAACTCACCAACTCGAATCAGAACAAGTATAACTACCACACGGTAATCACATTCGGTAAGTACGTGCTCGTAGTTAAATCACCGTACCTGCGTTTCTCGTATCAGCTTCAGAAACCAGTATCCGATATGCTTTTGCAGGCATTGCCTTTTACGATTGTACTTGCCTTTCTGGCCATCCTGTTTGCATCAGTCTTCGGCATCGTACTGGGTACCTTTGCCGCCTTACATCAAAACACCTTGCTCGATCGTCTGCTCATTTTTATCAGCGTGTCAGGCATTTCCTTCCCTTCATTCTTTTCGGCAATATTATTCCAGTGGATTTTCGCATTTGTGCTGGCTTCGATAACTCATCTTCCTATGACCGGCAACCTTTATGCATACGATCTTGATGGACATACACATCTGAATATTGCGGCTATCATCTTGCCGGTAATAACACTCGGCATAAGGCCGCTCGCTGTATTTACGCAACTTACACGAAGTGCGATGCTCGATGTATTACAAATGGATTTCATACGTACCGCCCGAGCCAAGGGTTTAAACAAATGGAATATTGTATGGCGTCACGCCTTACGTAATGCACTGAATCCGGTAGTAACAGCCATTTCAGGATGGTTTGCAGAGATGCTTGCCGGAGCTTTTTTTATCGAATTGGTCTTTAACTGGAACGGACTCGGCAAACTCACGGTAGATGCCCTAAATAAAAATGACTTTCCTGTGGTTATGGGTTCCGTATTGATTGCGTCAACCCTGTTTGTAGTGGTGAATCTGCTCACCGATATTGTTTATGGATGGATAGACCCAAGAATACGCTCCGCACGGAACTAATCAAAGAGTGAACCCGTGTTGGGTTTATTCATCGTCTTTCCGACATGCTGATAGGCCTTTGCGGTAGCCTCCCTGCCTCGAGGGGTACGCTTGATATAGCCCTCTTGTATTAAAAAAGGTTCATATACTTCTTCCAGTGTGCCTGGTTCCTCTCCAACTGAGGTGGCTATGGTGGTGATGCCAACGGGGCCGCCATCAAATTTATCAATCAGCGTATTTAGATAACGATTATCCATTTCATCCAAACCATGCTCATCAACATGTAATGCCTTGAGTGCAATTCTTGAAATATCCAGTGTAATGTTTCCGTTATTTTTTACCTGTGCAAAATCACGCACGCGACGAAGTAATGCATTGGCAATGCGCGGGGTTCCCCTACTACGTCTGGCTATCTCATAGGAGGCATCATCGGCCACAGGTGCATTGAGAATATGTGCGGATCGCCTGATGATTTTTTTTAAAGTATCGGCGTCATAATAATCCACACGCGAAACAATTCCAAAACGTGAGCGCAGGGGAGCAGATAAGAGGCCGCTTCTTGTTGTAGCCCCAATGAGTGTAAAACGATTTAGCTTGAGTTGAATGCTTCGTGCATTTGGTCCGTTATCCAAAATGATATCAATCTTGAAATCCTCCATAGCGGAGTATAGGTACTCCTCAATCACCGTACCGAGTCGGTGTATCTCATCAATGAACAACACATCACCTTCATCAAGTCCTGTGAGAAGGCCGGCTAGGTCTCCGGGTTTTTCCAGAACAGGACCAGAAGTCATTTTCATGTTTACGCCAAGTTCGTGAGCTACAATGTGCGATAAGGTTGTTTTACCCAAGCCCGGGGGGCCGTGAAGTAAAACGTGATCCAAAGGCTCCTGCCGCTGTTTAGCCGCCAGAATAAAAATTTTTAGATTTTCAACTATCCCTGACTGACCGGAAAATTCATCGAACAACTGCGGGCGCAGGACTCTCTCTAATTCATTCTCGGGGGTATTTACGTTGCTCTTATCCTGATTTAATATGGAGTCCCTTGGTGACATGACGCCGTGAAGTTCCTATTTATAGCACACAAAACAAAAAAGCCTGAATAAATAATTATTCAGGCTTTTGTTAAGACTGTATGGTGATGGATTAATGTTGTATGATGATCTGACGATTAATAATATCGGCCGCATTGCTTACACGAATTGTGTACAGACCGTTTGCTAGCGTTGTGGTGTTGATTTGCAGTGGTTGAGACAGGTTTGTATTCATCACCTGATATTGAACACGTCCTAGAGCATCAATCAACTGAACCGAGGCAAGCTGAATAGTGGGAGCCTGTAAGGTTAACAGATCGTTAGCCGGATTAGGGAAGATGCGGACAGTATTTTCTACTGAAGGTATTGCCGTTGCAATGCTCACCATAGCAGGAGCGCGTTCGCTCACACAGCTGTAACTGGGTAATTCAACCTTCCAATCATAGAAGTAGTAGTAATATGTAGCACCGAAGGATGAACCGGTGACACTTAGCACATCAGTAACGGTGTATGGATAAGCAACACCGGAGCTGTTTCTTTTTAAACGGGGCGACAGATTACCCCACCCGCTTATAGCCTGATTGGTAGCTCCATCTGTACCTATTGTATATCCGGTGCCGGGTTCGAGGTTCCAGTTCAGTTCTATAATCATAGAATCGGGTTCAATATTTACAACGAGGCTGTCCAGTAAATCGCCATTTGAATTTCTAAGTAAAAGTTTGCGCGTGCCGGCAAGATCAGTAAATACCTGAACCGATTTCAGCACACAGGTGGTCGAAACATCGAATGTAGTTGTAGCATTCGTGCTGTTATCACCACTGTACTGCGATGTGCCACTAGGTATAACCATTCCGGTAGTGTACTGCTCTCCATTATAGGCTGTGGTATTTTCAGCATAGAACAAGGTAGTACTGTTTACGATGGGTGTAACAAAAGAATTACCTGATCCGATAGCTGTTCCTCCGGTTGGTACATCATACCAGTTAACATTGTCGCCCGTTGCATTCAGTGTAGCGGAACCGGGTGCGGGTAAAATAACATCATTCGTTACCGGGGTCTCGCTGTTTAAAACAGTAACCGTGATGGGTGTGGAGGAGTATTGCTGGCAGATACCTTCGATAGTTAATATATAACTACCGCTCTCTGTGGCTGTAATGTTTTGTGTAGTGGCTCCATTTGACCAAATATAAGTGCTGAATCCATCGGGACCGAAAATGTTAACACTATTTCCTTCGCAGAATTTTGTTTCACCAACTGCACTAATAACCGGAGTTTGGTCAGGATTGGATGTAACCTGAACACTTTGCGTAATCTCAAAACAGTTACTATTTGCCTCACTAACCATTACGTTGTACATACCGGTGTTGGATACAGAAATGCTTTGACTGGTTTCACCATTTGACCATAAATAATTAAAGCCGGCAGGTGCACTAAGTTCAACTGACTGTCCCGGACAAATAATAGCCGGACCATTAGTCGTAATTGAAACCAAAGGTGAAACACAATCATTTTCTATGACCATGACATAGTGATTAGCTTGCAGGTTGTATATTGTCTGTGACGCGCCGGAGGGCCAAAACACGTTAACAGAATCAACACTTGTATTGGAACCCAATCCGAAATGAAGTTTAAAAGTATTAACCGTTCCGTAACTCTCTCCTGAGCGAACTTCTCTTACCTGAACACCCCATGGACCATAGATCGCAACCTTAGCCCCTATAGCATCTTCGTTGGATGCCGTGCCTTTGAGGTGAAATCCAATAAAATTATTGTTACCGCCACTGTTCATCCAAAGAACATCATCAATGCTGGTTGGCGTTGTATATATATTGGCATAGCCGCCGTAAATATCCAGATAGCCGTCATTGTTGGCATCGCCAATGGCAAAGGATTCCATATTGTTATTGTTAAATAGTCCTGTAACCTTGGTGAACGTTTTATCGCCGTTGTTCAGAAAGAATCGGGCATCACTCCCTGTAACAAGTATATCAACAAAACCATCATTATCGAAGTCGGCAAAGATGCTTTGAATAGGCGTAATGTCATTAATATCAAATCCGGTGGTTGATGTGATATCGGTATAATGGCCGGTGCCATCATTTTCAAAAATCTGGGATTCAAAGTCGTGATTGGTTAGGAGTAAATCCTGATCACCATCATTATCAATATCTCCAAATGAAGAGGTCCAGGACTGCCATCCAACATTGATTCCATACTCAGCGGCATTTGAAGTAAAGGTTCCATCACCGTTATTTTCAAAAAGTACATTAATGCGTCTGCCATCTGTTGGACTAGTAACCCCCTGACGACATTTGGCAATATATAAATCCAGATCCCCATCGTTATCAAAATCAGTCCACACACTGCCATAGTTACCCGAGTCATCCGTGGTGGTCACATCAAAGTCAATTACTGAGGTGCCGGAGTCGGTAAAGTTTCCTGTACCATCGTTCATGTATATAGTATTCTCACCATTATCATCGCAACAGAATAAATCAATCCAACCGTCATTGTTAAAGTCTGCCGCCGTGATATTCTGAAAGAAGAAGTTGTCGTTAGGCAGTGTAACCTGTGTGCCGGTAAGACCATCAGCACTCATCATCATAATCTTACCTACTCCATTCCAGCCACCGATAACATCCTTGTATCCGTTTTTATCGACATCCGCCACACACATTGCCCATGCACTTGCGTTATTCATCTGTCCAAAGTTGATTGTCTCGAATTGATTACCTGTTTTTTGCACTTCGATAATCAGTGTTCGTCCCTGACTGAGGCGAACGATATCATCCAGGCCATCATTATTCCAATCAACAACAGTCATAGAGCAACCACTTCGGATTGATGGATTAGCAAACAAACTGTTCTGATTCGTAAAGGATACCTGTGCCGTTAATTTAACACTGAGTAATGTTGTTATGCACAACAAACCAAGTAAAGATGTAAATGGAAAACGCATGTTTTAGGTTTAGAGGTTTAATGAATTTGGTTGAAAGGTAATTTTATTGGTGGTGTTTAACAACTCATATTGTTACAGACGTACAATTTTTTGTGTGTAGCGTTTTTTATTGGTTTGTATCGCAATAAAATAAACGCCCGGGGATGCCGGTAACTCAAGTCGATATTTGTTTTGATAGATATTGTCCAATTGTTCTATAAGTCGACCATCAGCAGAAAAAACACTAATCTGATCGATGCGCAGATTTTGTCCAAAGAGGTTAACAACTCCGTCAGCACTGGGATTCGGAGTAATGAATAATTCAAATGGCGATATACCCCGGGTACCGACCGTGATCACATTGGCCGAGATTGTATCAATAGCAATACGAACCGGTGTGCGATCACTATTATTGAACATGGTTTTAAACTGCTCAATTTCGGGAGTGGTATCCTGAAAAAGTTCACCTAAAAAATGGAATGGAATACTTTGGTAGAATACTTCAGCTTTAGCAAATAGTTTACCGGAGTATCCGTTGATTGGTATATGGTAGTGAACCACATCCACACCGGTGCCTTCATCACCATCAATGCTTTTATTAAAGTCAACATCTGTAAACGCATTACCGATGATTTTAACGGTGTCATATACGCTGTGTGCAGATGTAAAACCTAGCGGTGGTATCCGGTTGTCTTTGAGATGTATGGCACCTCGTTCAAGGATAGTGGTCTTAGCACCATTAACATCACCCATTACCATTTCATAGATCTGAGCTTGTTGTGGCGCACGTATGACATCATAATGCGGTAGATATTCATCGTTCCCAACGAGTTCGTAGTTCGCATCCAAAGCACCACTTTCAAAGATTAATTGTTCATCTTCATCATATACTTTAAAGTTTACAACAGCACGGCGAGCCGGATAGCCACTGGGGAATTTATGTCCGGCTAAATTTTTTAATGAAAGGCTGTAGTATGCCGTATCATTATCGTAACTGTCAAAAGTCAGGGCCGTCTCCAGTGTATGCTGTAAAAGCAAGCGGTTGGTAGCCGCCAGCGTCGAATCAAAATTCGCATCGGGGGCATTAACATTGAGTGTGTTCTTATTTTGTTTGATCAAATTAATCATAAAGGTATTTGCTCCCATAAACTGATGTAAGTTAAATGGACTGCGACCCGGCAAGGCGAGATAACCGTTGGCAATCTTTATGGGTTCCTCAATCTTAGGCATATGGCAGGTTTGACATTGTGTGCCTTCGCCGGGATACACCGAGTTCACCCATTCGTGATGAGTAGCCTGTTCTACAAATGTTTCTCCGGTATAATTGCCATCCAAATCGGCTGTATTGGTTATTAAGGTATGGCAGGGAGAACAAAATGTACCATCACTCACGTGTGGGCTATAGGCCGGATTCAGTCCAACATAAAGTTGCATAGGGCCAAGCATAGGTCCCATAAATGGGCCGTAAGCATTACCGAAACCGTCGGCATTCTTGGTCGTGTCGTAAGGAATCTGTCCGCTGAATGTGTTGCCAAGAATGACACCGAGTCCATAACTGCCTATGGCGTGACAGCCAACACAACTCACGCCATCGCGACCAAGACTGTCGCCATCAATGTCGTAAATGGAATAATGCAACCCCTTGAATCGTGCGGCATAGTGCCCCATAGGCGCGTGACAGGATGTACATTTGTCCTGCAGGTCTATGCTGTGCGAGGGATTAATCAGGATTTCGTGACTCACCTTGGCGCGCCAGTATGGATCAACTGCAGATAATCCCATCATACTGGTTTGCCAGTCATCAAACAAATTGATATCTGTTCCGTTGGCCAATACATTGGCTAATCCGGTTGAATCGAAACCATGACACCCCTGACAACGTGTAGAGGGTAGAAAATATTCTCCGGCACCTAATGGATTTCGTTGTGCCATTGCTCTGAACTTATTCATCTCTGCTTCTGTGTGGAACGCAACAGCCTGATCTTTCTTAACAGGCACGAGCACAAAAGCAAGAATCATTATGCAAATGGCTAAGGCAAGAAGTAATTGTTTTGTCATCTGAATTCGGTACGCTAATTTATGGATTTAACCAATCAATTTGTGTTACCTTAATCAGATTAATTTAAATGTTATATAAGAAAAGTCGGATTGCTTTCTTTACAGCTCAACAGGCTCTTCCTTGACGATATCGGCTTCTACTTTCAGATTATCAATGATGAAAGTCTGTCGATCCGGTGTGTTCTTACCCATGTAATATTCCAGTAGTTGTTGAACCGGAATATCGTGACGGAGTATGACGGGTGTCAACTTAATATCCTCACCGATGAAACGCTCAAACTCATCAGGACTGATCTCGCCGAGCCCCTTGAATCGGGTGATCTCAGGTTTAGCTCCCAGTTGTCTGATAGCCGCTTGTTTTTCCGATTCAGAATAGCAATACAAAGTTTTTTGCTTGTTACGCACTCTGAATAGCGGTGTCTCGAGAATATACAGATGACCATTCTTAACCAGATCAGGAAAAAACTGCAAAAAGAACGTGAGCATCAGCAAACGAATGTGCATTCCGTCAACATCGGCATCTGTAGCTAATACAATACGATTATACCGGAGTGTGTCCATGCCCTCCTCGATATTAAGGGCATGTTGCAGGAGATTGAACTCTTCATTTTCGTACACAATTTTTTTAGATAATCCGAAACAGTTGAGCGGTTTACCACGCAGACTGAATACAGCCTGCGACTCCACATTACGCGACTTCGTCAGCGAGCCACTTGCCGAGTCTCCTTCGGTAATAAATAGGGTGGACTCCAGACGCATATTATTTTTTTCATCATCAAAATGCACCCTGCAGTCGCGTAGTTTTTTATTGTGCAGTGCGGCTTTTTTTGCCCGCTCATTAGCCAGTTTTTTGATGCCCGCCATGTCTTTGCGTTCCCGCTCGCTCTGCTGTATTCGTTTTAATAGTGCATCGGCTGTTTCAGGATTTTTATGAAGAAAGTTATCCAGTTCACGCGAGAGAAACTCAACAACATAATTACGAATGGTAGGTCCACTTTCAAACATATGTGTGGAGCCTAGTTTAGTTTTAGTTTGTGATTCAAAAACCGGTTCCTGAACACGAATGCTGATCGATGCTACAATGCTCTCTCTGATGTCGCCGGCTTCAAAATCTTTTTTGTAGAAGTCACGAACCGTCTTTACGATAGCTTCACGGAATGCGGCAAGGTGTGTGCCGCCCTGAGTGGTATACTGACCATTAACAAACGAATAATATTCTTCGCCATAGTGATTGTGATGTGTTAAAGCTACTTCAATATCCTCTCCCTTAAGATGGATAATCGGATAGCGGATTTCATCAACGTTAACTTTACGCTTCAGCAAATCAAGTAGTCCATCTTTAGAATAAAAACTTTTCCCGTTGTAGTTAACCGTTAATCCGGCATTCAGAAATACATAGTTCCAGATCTGATTTTCTACAAACTCTTCTATAAAATGAAAATTTTTAAAGATCTGATTATCCGGAATAAAACTCATCATCGTTCCATTTTTCTCTGCGGACTTTTCTTCTTTGTAATCCTTGGTTAATTCACCGCGCTCAAACTCGGCAATTTTTGTTTTGCCCTCGCGAATACTCTGCACCTTAAAATAATTTGACAAGGCATTAACCGCTTTGGTTCCAACGCCATTCAATCCCACTGATTTCTGAAACGCTTTTGAATCGTATTTAGCCCCGGTATTAATTCGGGACACACAATCAATCACTTTGCCCAGTGGAATTCCACGTCCATAGTCCCGAATGCTGACTCTACCCTCTTCTATTTTAATATCAATCGCTTTTCCAAAACCCATCTGAAATTCATCAATGCTATTGTCGATCACCTCTTTCAACAGCACATAAATGCCGTCATCGGTAGATGAGCCATCGCCGAGCTTACCGATATACATACCGGGGCGTAAACGGATATGTTCTTTCCAATCGAGTGAACGGACGGAATCTTCATTGTATTGACTTACATTTTTAGACATACGTATTATTTCAACGGCTAAAATTACACTTTTACAAAAGGCCTAAATGCCAACCTGCATACAAACCTGCGTTCATTGTATGATTTCAACAACAACGCATTCAGTTATGCAAATTGACAAACCGGAGGTAAAGGCACTTTTTAGAAATTATGTTCGGTTTATATCCGGGAACTTAGGTAGTGCGGGGGGATACTGTTTTTTCTATCTTGTTGTTTACCGGATTGATGCTCCAGTCTTTAAATCCCGTTTGGTATGACATCCATAACAATCAGCAACCTTTTTGCCAGATATTCACCATAGGCCGTTGAAGTATCCATCGTAACGCGCCTCTTCTTTACCAACAGGAGCTTGACAATCGGCACAATGTGCCGGCCCATAAGCCAGATATTTACCCCGTTCAATAATGGCACTGTCGGTGCTTGCCTTAATATCAGGAGTCGGTGCTTTAAAGGTTCTGTTTTGACGCATCACTATAGTCACGTAAAGTCCTGATATCAACAGCACAATAACAACTAAAAGCCAGGTGAGTATTTTCTTAAGCATAATGAGTTGGGATTACATACAATGATAAAAATCAATAGTAGAAAAATAAATACCGCTTAATGATTATAAAGAAAGGCTCCTCGATGATAAGCCAACTATTCATAATATAATTTAAGTCCAACGATACGGTTAAAAATTGCCCCAATATTGACGTGTTATTTTTTATTTTCGTTGACCTAATTTTTATGAGATGAAAAAAATTGCACTTGCCTTCCTTCTATTTCCGTTATGCCTGTTGGCACAAACTCCATCCATTACCGTAACGCCGGTTATTACCGGATTAAGTCGCCCAATATATGCAACCCATTGCGGAGATAGCCGCTTATTTGTTGTGGAACAGGCGGGCCGAATCAAAGTATATGACTCAGCCTATAATTACCTGGGTATTTATCTTAATGTATCCAACATTGTTACACAACCCGCTACAGGTGGCGATGAGCGTGGCCTGCTCGGCCTAGCCTTTCATCCCAATTATACCCAAAATGGCTACTTCTACATCAATTACACACGAACCGTAAATGGACAGTTAAAATCATTCATAACCCGTTATTCCGTTTTTGCAAACAACACAAATAAAGCGGACTCACTGAGCGCTCTGGAAATTTTATCGTTCAACCAGCCATACTCTAATCATAATGGCGGGTGCCTTGCATTTGGGCCCGATGGCTATTTATATATAGGCACCGGCGATGGAGGCTCCGGCAATGATCCTCAAGGTAATGGCCAGAAATTAAATACCTATCTCGCCAAAATGTTACGTATTGATGTCAATAACGGAACGCCATATACCGTACCCACTGATAACCCCTTTGTTGGAACCGCAAACGTTAATCCCGAAATATGGGCTTATGGTCTCCGTAATCCCTGGCGTTTTAGCTTCGACCGCATCAATGGCAACCTATGGATAGCCGATGTAGGGCAGAATAATTATGAGGAGGTAAACGTGCACTACAATGGCGACCCGGCAGGCGACAACTACGGATGGCGCTGTTTTGAGGGCACGAACAGTTCAGGTCTTGGTTCCGGCACAACCGGTTTGAGTTGCCCAAACTACAACGATACCCATAAGCCGATATATGAATACACGCATAGTGGTGGTGAATGTTCTGTTACCGGTGGTTATGTTTACCGTGGTGCCTTGTATAACTCCATGTTCGGAGACTATCTGTGTACCGACTATTGCTCGGGTAAAATTCGCCAACTGATTGAAAACGGTGATGGCACATTTACTCCGGAGATTATTTACGACGGTGATTTCACCGTTTCCTTCGCGGAAGATCGCTGGGGCGAATTATACATCTGTAGTGCCACACAAAGCGCCATTCTCAAAATTTCGGATGGCAACTGTGAACCCGTTGCATATATTACTAACGGCGATACTGCCGCAATTTGTGCCGGACAAAGCGTTCAACTCAAAGCCCTCCAAAATCCTGCACTCAGTTATGCCTGGTATAAAACCGGCCATGTGGATGTATTGGGCACAACAAGCACATTTGATGCG
>BJGO01000078.1:0-4384 GCA_014190535.1 Bacteroidota bacterium
AAAATGTTTTGATAAAAAAATGTCCGACACTGAGGTCGGACATTTCGATTTATTTATAATGATGGATTAACCAACATTTTCTTCTCTTCGAAGGCTGTATTTTTCAATCTTATTATAAAGATGACTGCGCTGGATATCAATTTCATCCGCTGTTTTAGATACATTCCAATTGTTGATACGCAGTTTATAAGCGATATACTGCTTCTCCATAAAATCCTTAAAATCCTGAAAATGCGGATACTTATTAAAGATAGCCTCCATCGGATCTGCGGTTGGATGCGCTACAGCATAGGTTAATACATCGGTGTCTGTAATTTTATTTTCGCTCAGAATCACCAAGCGCTCCATGACATTTCGCAGTTCGCGGATATTACCGCTCCAATGTATTTCCTGTAACTCCTGCATGGCTTTAGGTGTTATAGTTTTTCTGGGTAAACCGTAATCCTGACAGATCTCTTCGGTAAACTGTTCTGCAAGGATTGGGATATCATCACGACGATCGTTTAAGGTAGGCACATGAATGAGTATCACACTTAGACGGTGATATAAATCCATTCTGAAATTACCTTTATCAATCTCACGGGTAAGATCTTTGTTGGTAGCCGCAACCACACGCACATCAACACTAATCTCTTTATCACCACCAACACGCGTTATTTTATTTTCCTGTAAAGCACGTAGTACTTTGGCCTGAGCCGATAAACTCATGTCTCCTATTTCATCCAGAAACAAAGTGCCTCCGTTGGCCTGTTCAAATTTACCTATGCGCTGTTTGATGGCAGATGTAAACGCACCTTTCTCATGACCAAATAACTCGCTCTCGATAAGTTCTGAAGGTATTGCGGCGCAGTTAACCTCAACAAGAGGACCTTTAGCACGAAGCGATTTTTCATGAATCCATCGTGCCACTAACTCTTTACCGGTTCCATTCTGCCCCGTAACCAATACGCGGGCATCCGTAGGAGCTACTTTTTGAATTTTCTCCAGAATCTTCTTGATAGCGGGCGAGTTGCCCAGGATATCGCGGGTTTTGGTAACCTTGCGTTTCAGGACTTTTGTTTCCGTAATCAGATTGTTTTTATCCAGGGCATTACGAACTGTAATCAGCAAGCGATTCAGATCCATCGGTTTGGAAACAAAATCATAAGCACCTTTCTTAACTGCCTCTACCGCTGTATCAATCGTGCCGTGACCACTAACCATAATAACCGGCACATCAGTGTGTTGTTGCATCAGTTTATCCAAGACTTCCATGCCATCCATTTTAGGCATTTTAATATCAAGCAATACGCAATCGTAGTCACCGTCTTTGATCATCTGAAGACCTTCAGCGCCATCTTGTGCCTCATCCACGTGGTAGCTTTCATATTCTAATATTTCGCGTAAGGTTTTGCGAATGCTTTTCTCATCATCAACTATAAGTATCGTTGGCATGTGTTTTCTTTATGGGTTTTAATGGTGTTTCGATGAATAATGTGTATGATTAAAAGTTAATGTTTAACCAGTATGTTTCGGGCATAAGTATGTGTGCCTTGTCTGATCATCACGGTGTATGTTCCATCAGGATATTCCGATACAGGAATCTGAAGTAGTCCGTTATTAGCAAATTGTTTGTGAAAAATCATTTGACCAAGTACCGTAAATAATTCAACATCCACTTGTTGCGTGCTGGTATTTTCTACAGATAAGGTCAGCATATCGGAAACTGGAACAGGATAAGCTTTTATAACCTCACTGCGAGGCTGAATCGGATCTACTGATAAGGCTAAATCCTTATATCGGATTTGAGAAATTGTTTCATTACCGAAAGCTTCCGAAGTATTAACCTGCAGGAGCGGAATCTGACCACCTTTTGCCAACCATTTGTACTCGTGCGTTACACGGGGAAATGCCACACCGAAAGACAAGGCTTCAACATAAACCGAATCATAATCATTAATAACAGAATGAACACGAAGAACGTTATTTGTGCCAAGCACTGTAGTGAGTTGCCCCCAACCATCTACCGAATTTACTCGGTTGCGATCTTCAATCCAGGTTCCAACAGATGGCACCGGTATCGTAAATGATGCATTTGAGAAGTCGGAGTCGCCATAATTCAGCGGAAAATTATAGATAACATCTTTTGGAGAGTAGATAGCCGGTACAGGAAGTCCGTTGAGTAAAGCACCAAATCCACTCAACTCTAATTTAGATGAAGACAAGGCGTAAAAGTTATAGATATCGGTTAGCGATACCGTGCCGCCAAGACTCAGATCCTGAAACTGACGTTGAGCATAATCTGAACCAAAAAAAAGAAACTGATACGCTATCGGTGTCTGACTGGTAGAGAGCGCGGTATCCAATGTCTGTGATGCTGCAGTAAGATTATAATTCCAGTTTTGATTAGCACCGGTAACCGCCAGGTCGGCCGCCTGTATCGATGAGTTTGACGCTGTGCTCAAAAGATAAATTTGCCCTTCGGCAGGCATATCATTCGCATCGATAGTGATTTGGCCCCTGCTATGCATAAAAGCAAAGAGTAACATGAGGGTGAGCATCAATTTCATTTTTGTACTATTTTTTTGGTGTGATTATTTTTTCTTTGACTAAGATACCATCTTTAAATTCTTGAGTTTTTTCGCCATCCCCCTGATCGTTATACAGCGTCCAAATACCTGTCTTTATTCCATTAACAAAGGGGCCACTCTCTTTTATCTTTCCGTTCTCGTAGAAATATTTCCATACGCCATCTTCTTTGGCTTCTTTAAATGAGCCTTCAGCTTTTATCTGACCACTATCATAAAACGATTTAGATGGTCCGTTCAGATTATTTTTTGCATACATATATTGAACCATCATTTTACCTGAAGGATAATACCAGGTATTCAGGCTGTCACGAATACCTGATGTATAATGAGCCTGCTCCTGAAGTTTACCATCGTTATTGTAGATATATTGGATTCCGTGCAGTATTCCCTGCCTGTAATGACTTTCTTCTTTAATCTTATGTGTTCTGCTGAACTTTCGAATTAGACCTTCTTTGAGATCATCGACATAATATTCCTCTGTGAGTACCGATGCATCTGAAGCGAAAGTTAGGGCAATTCCATTTCGACGACCATTTTGATATTCGGTGATACCTGAAAGAATCTTGTTGTCAAAATAAGTACGCCAGATTCCCTCTTTTCGACCTGAATAAATAATGCCCTCCTCGAGCAGGTTCCCTGTATTCAGGTCCGTAACTCGCATAATTACTTTCTGGGCATCTTTTGGATCTTTAATAAATACCGTATCACGCTTTACAGCGAACAAAGTCGTGTATTGCAGAAAAAAAAACAGAAGAAGTGCAATTCGCATAATTTCAATTCAATGCACAGACAAATTTAGCAGTTAGTCCTGTTATGGAAGCGTATTTGTGGATAAGTTGATTGCGCATCAGAAGGTGAACTGAATCATTGCCGTTGCATTTAATGCAGTGCGGTCATCGGGAAATATCAATGCATCAATCGTATGCGTGCGAATCAGCACATTCATATCATATTTTGTTCGCCCTATGTGGTATAAAAGCTGTAGGCCGAGGTGGCCCTGGCGATAACCTCCCACAGAACCGGTCAGGGCAGGCTCAAAGCAACCGATAGTTTTACCCGCTGTAATAAGAAGTAACGGATAATGAAATTTTGCCGCAGTGTAATAGCTCGCCTGTAATTGGGTAAAGTACCCCTTATTAAAATTTCGTTTATAGCCTACCTGAAAATAAAATGGCAGGGCATCAGTCACTCCGGTATTGAACTGTTCAACCTCAAGATACCGGAGCAGGCTGTCGCTGTCAATTGCCGAGAACGTGGTATCCGTTATATCAAACAGATTGTTGACTTCAACACCTTCGAATGTTTTTTCGGCAGAGGCCACATATAGTGATGTATATGAGCGTGTATTTATTGTAGAAATATCGTTAAATCCAACCCAGGCTTGATATCTGGATGGATTAGATGAAAACACAGCGCCCCCGCTTAATGAAAAACCGGTATAGTGAAATACCAGGTTCTGCTCCGGTTTTTCTATGCCCGCATAACTGAAACGATAGCGTAAGTCTATTTTTTCGCCGTAGTCATAGGTGTTTAAACTAGCCTGTGCCATGTAGGCATGATGATATCGCAATCCCTGCTGTATGCCCAAGCCTCCATAAACAATCAAGTTAGGCATGGGCCTATAGAAAACGTTATATCCTAATTGTCTGAATCGCAGGTCAAATAA
This sequence comes from Bacteroidota bacterium, assembly GCA_014190535.1. Lineage (GTDB taxonomy): Bacteria > Bacteroidota > Bacteroidia > Chitinophagales > UBA10324 > BJGO01. The sequence continues at coordinate 4,237 of BJGO01000078.1, forward strand.
TTCATTGTATCCGAGGTCGACCAAACCCGGATTGGCTCCATTGCCATACATCACCAGGCGATATAGTCCTTTGGTTAATTCTACTTGTGTCGCGCTCTTGTCCGTTAATGAAATCTGGTGGGTAAACAGTGATGAATCATTTTGCCAG
>BJGO01000078.1:4394-11152 GCA_014190535.1 Bacteroidota bacterium
ATAACTGTAGCCTATCTGTAAAAAGTTTCCTTTCTCAAACATCCTTTCTTGAACACGGTCTTTATCAACAACGTCAATAAATTGATTATTAAAAACAGATGAAGCAAATCCTGCATCAACGAATGATGAATTAAAAGATGCCTGTCCGGATACTTGCAATTGACGAAATGGCTTTACCGCAGAGGAAATATACAACAAGGGTTGATCGGTACATAATCCGGTATATAATTTTAATACCTGAAAGGAACTGTCATTTTGTTGTGCAAGAAGCCCAAAAGGTAAGAGGATGAAAATAAACAGATAACGAGACTGAATCATTCCTGCTTGGTTTTAAGAATAAAATTTCCGGTGAGTTTACAATCCAGATAGTTGCTATCATAGATTTTCAGGTAACCGTCGCAACCCGGTTTTTGATTCGTATCAAAAGTGGCAGTAATAATGGCTCTTCTGGCATTTTGAATCAAGGAAGCCTGTTGCTCACTGACCGGCAATTCAATGATACTGCGGTTTGCCTCAACCACTTTACAAAAAACGTCCGGCTCGCCAGCCGCAACGAACTGAGAACCATTGGTAAGATCAAGCAGGGGTTGATTCCACTCATCGAGCAGAATCAAATGAACTGAAGCTTTCAATGGCATCTTGTTGTCACAGATGAGATAAAACGTTCCACTCTTGAGTTGTTTGAGCTGATTAACCGATTGTAAATTAAAACCAATCGTATCACAAAATTTCAGATTGGATGCAATTAGCGATAAAGGCATCTCGGCCGTCATATTAATATCGATGCGTGTATCATTATAGGAGAAATCACCGTAACTCGCCGTGTTTCCAAACGGATTCAGAAACACATTCAGTTCGTAACGGATTTTATCAGGCACATTTTCGAGCCAGTTTTTAATATTGGAATTGGTACTGTTTAAATTAAAACTCAATACAGAGGGAGTTAAGGGATTGTCGGTAGCACGCTGTATAAGTATTGGGGTATTTATTAATTCAGATGAACTCAGATTAATGGCGTTATTGGTTGTGCTTCTAACCGACTCCAGTTTGCTGATTTTGATACGTCCTTCAGCACCAAGCCGATTTACGATTTCAAGGTTTACATCGAGATCCTCAATATTCAGGATACCATCTTTAATATTCTGAAACAGCGCAAGAGTATTTTCATCAGGCCCAAGCTCTACGATCTGTTGACCAAGATAACCACTGACATATTCGGGCACAATATCAATCAGTCCATAGTCGATATAGATGCTATCATCTGATGATATGCTAATAGGTGCGCCCGTAGAATCAATCCGAACCTCAAGATGATTCACAAACGTATTATAGGTATCTCCGGTTATTCCCTGCATGTTTATCGTATAGCCGGCAAGGTCTATACTGCGGTTTACGGAGGAAGGCAGGCCTCCTGTATAAGCAGGCACAGACTCATCAAGGCTAATCAACTCTCCGTTTGGCCCTGTGGCTGAGGGCATCGAATAAGTGAAATACGTTTTTTCCTTCACCGTGCTGTTTATCTTCAATTGCAGTGTTCCGGATTTAACGCGTATCGTTTTCAGTTTGGCCCCCCCGCTTACCTGATATTGGGTTTCCTGATCTTCATCGATAATATTTTGTGCCGGGAAGGAGGCGAGCGCATTATCGACCACCATATCATAAGCCTTAAGGGTAACGAGTATCGCATCTGACGTGTCTATTAACACGTTAGAACCATTTGACCCCGGCGTATCTAGATCAATAATACGGCCCACAAGTGTTCCTTCAACATACTTACCTGCCAGGTTAATTGTCTTGGTTTGTTGGGTGTTGCTTAGCAGATTGGTAAAGGTCTCCACGGCAATCACCTCATTATTTATCTGATTACGAATTTGAAAAACAAGGTTGGAAATATCAATAGGGAACCCATTAAGCAATGTGATATCGATAAAACCTTCAATAACGTTTGCCGATTGAAAAAAATCTGTGGCGTTGATCAACTCATCGCCCGACTGCTGATCGTTTAGCGGATTAATCACCATGTTGTTTCCATTATTGCCGATGATCAATGAACCGGCAAAACCCAGTTGCTGACAAAACCTACCCAGGGAGAATGGATACGTGATAACCTGATCATTCAGTTGGAGGTTAGATATTTTGTAAATGGTCTTTACTGTAGTATCCGGTATAGCAATGGCATCTTCGTTTGGATTAAAACTATACAATGTATTACTGTATACTAATTTCAGGCTATTATCCGGATTTACCTGAATGATTGAGTCTCCGGCCAGGTTGGATATATTAAGCCTGGTGGAAAAAAAAGGAGCGAGTATATTGGTTTCCCAATCCGGGCTGATTCGTTCTTTTCTGCACGACCAGAAAAATATACCTGCAACAAACAGTAAGGTTATGGTATTTAACAGGCAGTATTTTCTCAATGACATAACGTGAAATTAAGGCATTATATCAAATGATTCCAAAGTTGGATAATTAATACCCCCTATAGGCAGATCATTTTCCCTTTGGTAAGCACTTAGGGCATCAAAGAAGTTCTGATTCATCTGATCGGAGGTAACATCATAAATAGTGTATCCTTTGGCCTTTAATTCACGCTTAATCTGCAGGATTATTCCCGTCGTAATTTTATCAGGGCATAATACCTGAACGGTTTTATCGAGTTGTTGATTAGGCAACATTTTGGTGACCTGAATCTCTGTATAAAGCGCAGGTAATTCTATATTATAATAAGATACCTCTTTTAACCGTGTGCGGTTCTCGGTTTTCATATATTTTTTCTTCAAAAAAAAATAGTCGTCCTGATTGTTGCCGTATGGCTTTAATTCAAGGGTGCCATTCTTCTTGTAATTCAACATATAAACAGGTGGATATTTCTTTTGAATAGACTGACTCCAATCAATAATGGTATCATATTCAATCTGAAATACTTCAGGTATGCGTAGCTGTTTTTTCTTTTCAGCTACATCGATGACACTAACCGTGTCAGTACTATACTTTATAGGCATTTGACAAACCATAAAGCAATGTGTTGAATCCATTCTTAGGATAACCGACTGCGACATCACACGCGTTACCTGAGAAAAAATCATCATCAATAAAAAGCAGAATATACGCAACACGGGTTGTATGGTAGTTCAGGTATGAATTAAAATGGAAAAATAAAAAAAGCCCCTCATTTGAGGGGCTTAAATTTCATTAATCTACTTTGTCTCTCCCGTGAAGGAAATTATTCTTTTTTATCTCTACTGACCCTCTGCCATTGGCATCAGGCATGTCGATATACATCTGAGACATTGATGAATCAGAAGAGTGAGGTGGCTCATTCAGTTTGATATTTTTTCGCAAATATGCAGGTGTATTTTCCTTGTCGTAAACAGAATTACTGCGATAGCCGTTGTAGTTCATACTTTTTAATCGGTCATTCTTAGCACGACTAAGGTTCTGCGCCTGTGAAGCATCCTCGTTTATCGGAATCGTATTGGATGGCGTGGTACTTGTGGTAAATTTTATTTGCGTACCGGCCTCAGCATGGATATGATGAGATTCTTCAGTAAGTTCCGATATGTTAATGGATAATTCAACATCGTTGTGTTGTATCAGTTCCACGTCCTGAACAGATTTCGTTTGAATAGTCAAGGGAAGTTCGAGCTCGGGCTGAACCTGAGTTTTATGAGAACTAACCGTAGCGCTTGTTGGTTGTTGAGACGCCTGATGCACATCTGATTTAATTTCAGTATGGACTGTACCGGTATTTTTTTCGGTTGTAAGCGGCGTAACCGTTTTCTTAACCTGACGAATAGGATCTATGGATTCAAATCCGGTTGCAATTACGGTAACAGATAATTTGTCGCCTAATGCCTCATTGTAGCAGTTACCCCAGATGATGTTGGTATCACTACCGGCTTTAGACTGAATGTAATCCTGTATTTCAGAAATCTCGTCGAGTGTAACTTCTATTTTTCCTGAGGTGATATTCAATAAAATATTTTTTGCTCCCTTAATATCATTATCATTGAGCAGTGGAGAATTCAAAGCCTCCTCAACGGCAAGTATTGCACGATTTTCGCCCTCGGCAACGGCAGTACCCATAATGGCCACGCCACTATTTCGCATCACCGTGTTCACATCGTTAAAGTCTACATTCACATAGCCGGCTACAGTAATTATCTCTGCTATACTTTTTGCGGCATTGGTAAGTATGCTATCGGCCTGATTGAATGCACTGGAAAGTGCAAGGTTGCCGTGTATCATTCTGAGTTTATCATTGGATATAATCAGGATGCTATCCACAAAGTTTCTTAGTTCCTCAATTCCCTCTTTTGCCTGCTTCAAACGTTTAGGTCCTTCAGCCATAAATGGTGTGGTCACAAGGCCAACGGTGAGGATACCCAGCTCACGAGCGGCTTTTGCAATAACAGGGGCGCCTCCGGTTCCGGTGCCTTTACCCATGCCTGCAGTGATGAAAACCATCTTGGTTCCACGCGATAATAATTCCTTGATCACATCGTAGGATTCCATTGCGGCCTTCTTTCCGATTTCAGGATCCATGCCGGCGCCACGTCCTTCCGTAAGGCTATGACCAAGTACCAGCTTAGTATTTACAGGGCTCAGGTCCAACGCTTGCTGATCGGTATTACATACCATGAAGTCAACACCTATGATTCCCTGACGGTACATGTGGTTCACCGCATTGCTACCACCTCCGCCAACTCCAATTACTTTAATGATGGATACCTGCTCTTTATTAAGATCAAATTGTATGGAAAGTTCTGTCATATCGTTAGTTTGGTTGAGTTAGTCTTTAATTTTTCTTATTAAAATCATCCACATCGTCATCATTCAAAAAGCCAAGTATGCTTTGATAAAAAGAAGATAAAGATGATTTGGATTTTTCTTTATTTTTTGGTTTTTCAGTTTTTGGTTCTACGGTTTCTGATTCTTCAGTTTTTGGTGGATTATTCTGCAAAGATGAATTAGTCCGTTTATATTCTTCATATTTATTCTCATAATCTTCAAAACCTTTCATCAATAGGCCGATGCAGGTAGAATACATGGGGTGTTTAACCTCGTCTATCTTAGGCGTTACGATATGTTCTGTAGGATAACCGATACGAGCATCAAGGCCTGTCATATACTGAACCAGCTGTACCAGATTTTTGAGTTGAGAACCACCTCCCGTAAGTACAATACCACCGATTAATTTATTCCGATACCCACTGATATGAATTTCATGTTCAACATCTGCAATGATCTCCTCCATTCGGGCATTAATGATATGCGCAAGGTTTTTTACCGAAATTTCTTTTTGCTGTTTGCCACGTAATCCGGGAATGGTTACAATCTTATTATCAAGGTCATCGCTCGCAATGGCACTGCCTTCGTGAATCTTTAGTGCTTCTGCCACGTGACGTAAGACCTGACAACCATCTTTGATATCTTCTGTAATGATATTACCCCCAAATGGAATCACGTGAGTATGGCGAATGATGCCATCCTGAAAAATGGCAACGTCGGTAGTACCCCCTCCAATATCAACCAAAACGACTCCTGCTTCTTTTTCTTCATCGGAGAGAACCGCATCGGCACTGGCCAGTGGCTCAAGAATCATATCAATCATCTTGTAACCCGCTTTCTCAACGCATTTTATGATATTCTGAGCGGCACTGATTTGTCCGGTTATGATATGAAAATTCGCTTCAAGTCTAACACCGCACATACCCACAGGGTCTTTAATTCCCGGTTCGTTATCTATAATAAATTCCTGTGGCAACACCTGTATAATACGATCGCCGGGGTTAACCACCAGACGACGCATATCATCACTCAATCGTTTGATATCATCTCGGCTTATTTCATTGTCGGTGTTATCGCGGGTTATGATACCCCGGTGTTGAAGGCTTTTTATATGCTGACCGGCTATACCGACATAAACATTTTTAATTTTTATGTTGCTGTTGTCTTCGGCATCCTGCAAGGCTTTCTTGATAGAATCTACCGTTTTATCAATATTCGCAATCGTACCACGCATCACACCCAATGACTCTGCGCGGCCAATACTCACAATCTCAATTTTGCCGTGTTCATTTTTACGGCCAACCATTGCGCAGATTTTGGTTGTACCAATGTCTAGACCTACGATATATTCAGAAGTGCTCATGGTGTGGTGTTGGGTGGGGTTATGCTTGCTGGTTTTGTAATTGTTCGTTTGGTAGCTATGACCTGATTATTGAATGTTAGGTTTAGTTTGCTGTAAGTGTTAATCTTTCCTGCATCGGCATTCAGATAAAAACGCTTCAGATTACTGAGCTTCGCCTCCATCTGCTGTTCGTTACCAAAAAGTATATCCTGTTGAGCAACCATAGGTACAAGGTGTATGTTATGAACCTCATCCACCCATATTTGCTGTATCATTCGTGCATTGAAATCATCACCGAGGATGTTGTTGGTCAAACAAACCAGATCCAAGAGCTGTTTCTGACCGGCAGTATCGGTAATTTGGTCATTAGCAGAAATGAGGCCACAGGCAACAATCACGCGTGGCGTAAATTTAGGATGCAGTGGCATCTTATTTCCCAAAGAGTCCACATAATAACTAACACCATTGTTGTTCATAATACGTAAAACAGGGACACGCTGCTCTACGCTTACATGAAGTCCCGCCAGAGCATCAATATACACCTCAGCATCACGCACATAGCCATTGCTCTCTATCATTCGTTCAAGCTGAGCCAGATCAATATCGTTTAGTTTCGTTTCGCCGG
>BJGO01000079.1 GCA_014190535.1 Bacteroidota bacterium
TGTTTTCAATGATGTGGATATCTCGGTCAGCGGCAAGATTTATTAGTTTTTGAGTGGCTCCTGATGGAAATGTAATCCGGGCTGAGTCGACCGTTAAAGCGCTTCCGATACCGAAATGTAATTTCAATGCATTGCAGGTACCGTAACTCTCTCCCGCTCTAACCTCACGCACCTGCACACCCCAGGGTCCATAGATTTTTACTTTAGCACCAATCGCATCTTTATTAGAAACGATGCCGCTTAAACGAAATCCAATAAAATGATTGGCATTAGTGTTATTCATCCAAAGCACATCATCAATTGAGGTTGGGGAGGTATATAGATTGGCATAACCTCCATAGATATCCAGGAACCCATCATGATTTAAATCACCAACAGCAAACGACTCCATACTATTCGCGTTAAACAATCCATTCTGAAGCGTGAATGTTTTATTGCCGTTATTTCTGAATAAACGGGAATTCGTTCCTGTAACAAATATGTCCAAAAAGCCATCGTTATCGAAATCAGCAAAAACACTTTGAATAGGAATGATGTCATTAATATTGAATCCGGTACCGGCAGTTATATTAGCATATACACCGGAACCGTTATTTTCAAGAATCATACTGGATACATCATGATTAGTAAGCATCAGGTCCATATCGGAGTCATTATCTATATCGCCGAACGAGGCAGTCCACGTTTGGGCACCTATATTTATATTGTATGCAGCTGCATTTTCGGTGAACGTTCCGTTACCGTTATTTACAAATAAAACATTTATTCGTCTGCCATCGTTCGGACTACTTACACCTTGTCTGCATTTAGCAATATATAAATCGAAATCGCCGTCGTTATCAAAATCGGTCCATACACTACCATAATTACCCGAATCATCTGTAGCAGTTACATTAAAATTGATAATGTTTGATTCGGAAAAGTTGCCTGAGCCATCATTCAGATAAATAGAATTCTCGCCGTTATCATCGCAGGTGAAAATATCGATATGGCCATCATTATTAAAATCGGCGGCTGTTATATTCTGAAGGAAGAAATTGGAGTTGGGTAAGGTAATCAGCGTAGCCGCTGTGCCGCTGTTATTTATTTTAAAAATTTTACAGGATCCATTCCATCCCCCGATAATATCGAGATAACCGTTTTTATCAATATCAGCTACACACATCGCCCATGCAGATGCTGTAGCCATCTGACCAAAATTTATAGTTTCAAATTCTCCGCCGTACGTTTGAACTTCAACAATGGCAATTCGTCCCAGGTCAAGTCTGATGACATCATCAAGCCCATCATTATTCCAGTCTGCAACTGCCATTGCAACGCCACTATGTATAGCGGCATTCTGAAACAATGTATTAGCATTTGAAAATCCGATTTGAGCTCGCAACTGAGTCAGTTGAACAATCAACAGGAGTGATAACAGGTAGGTCGTATAACTTTTGTTCATGTTTATGCAGAGTTGGATGTATATGTTTGCAAAGGCAATTTATAGTAATTTAAACATTTAATTTGTATCCAAATCTTTTTTTAATGCTCATAATTACGAACACATTCAATAAACTAACTCCTACTACATAATACAATAATATGATCGAGATTCTACAAAAACCCTGGCCCTGGTACCTATCAGGCCTGTTAATCGGGCTTACAGTACCAACACTCTTAATTATCGGCAACAAAAATTTTGGTATATCGTCATCACTTCGTCATATCTGTGCCGTTTGTTTACCGGCAAACATTCCTTTTTTCAACTATAATTGGCGAAAAGAAATATGGAATTTATTTTTTGTGGCAGGTGTCACCATAGGTGGATTTATTACCGGACAATTTCTTTCATCCAACGAACCTATCGATCTCAACCCAAAAACGATAGCCGCACTTGAAGCGCAGGGTATTGATTATACCGATAAAACAGAATATACTGTTCATAGCGGCTCCGATCATAAACTGAAGTATGATGTACTCATGCCTTCGGCTATTTTTAATACCGATACGATATTCACTTTAACCGGATTCATCTTTTTTGTTGTTGGCGGTTTTATGATAGGCTTTGGAACCCGTTACGCCGGTGGTTGTACCAGTGGACATGCTATAATGGGTCTTAGCAATTTGCAATGGCCCTCACTGGTTGCCACGTGTTGTTTTATGGCCGGTGGTATCCTGATGGTCAATTTTATTCTTCCTGCAATCCTAAAAGCAATACTATAATTCGTATGGAAACAAATTCTAAAAAATCGGCAAGCGTTGAAAATAACAATACAGACTTTGAGGTTCGTTCACTTGACGCACAATGCCTGAATGAAAGCGAACTGGTTCATCCATGGTGGCATAACTTTAAATACCTGGTCGTTGGAATTATTTTCGGTATCGTTTTTATTAAGGGGGAGATTGTTTCCTGGTTTCGCATCCAGGAAATGTTTCGTTTTGAATCGTTTCATATGTATGGTGTCATCGGCACCGCTGTTATAGTTGGGCTAATCTCCGTGCAGTTGATCAAGCGCTTAGGACTTAAAACGATTTACGGAGAACCCATTATTTTACACGATAAAAAGTTCAATAAAGGACAAATAATAGGGGGATTGATTTTTGGTTTAGGTTGGGGAATCACCGGTGCTTGTCCCGGTCCATTATTTGCACAGATTGGTTATGGCTTTGTCACAGCTATAATTACCTTAATCAGTGCTATAGGTGGCACCTGGGTATATGGATTACTACGAGACAAACTACCCCACTAATCATTAAGCATCTTAATATCATGTGCACGAGCCCTACCTGTAACCACAAATCGAATAAAGAACCAAAGGAAACCGTCTCCCATAGAGACCAAAGCAGAAGAACCTTCTTCAGGCAAGGCTCACTCCTGGCCGCAGGTGCCATGCTCCCTTCATCCATAGTAAGTGGCATTGGCACAGATATCGACTATAAAAAAGCGATGCTCAATACTCACGCTGTTCGAAACAAGAAAGCACAAGTCATCACCATTCTGCACACCTCAGATATTCATGCACAACTTCATACCCACGATGAATTTTTTTGGGAAAATGGGAAGGCTGTATTTAAAAAAAGAGGTGGCTTTGCTGTACTGAAGACTATGTTGCAAACACTTCGCAAACAAAATCCTGAAAACACCCTACTGATTGATGGCGGTGATTGTTTTCAGGGCGGTGGTGTAGCCGCATTAACCAACGGACGCGGCATTGTTCCTATGGTTAATCATATAGGTTACGATCTGATTTTACCCGGAAACTGGGAGGTGGTGTATGGCAAGGATGCGATGTGGCGCGATTTGGGCGGATATAATAGCAATAAAATTTGCGCAAACATGTATCACGATACCCAGGATGAATTTAAGGGTGAATTAATCTTTCCCCCATACTGGATTAAAAATATAGGCGGTATCAAAATTGGCTTTATAGGTTATAATGATCCGATGACACCCAAACGACAGTCACCGGCCTATAGCCAAGGTATCACATTTACCAAGCCGGAGAGTAATGTATCGAAGTATATTAAGTTGCTTAAAGAATATGAACAATGTGCTATGGTTTTTTTAGTTACGCATATGGGACTTGCGCAGCAAGTTGATCTTGCCAACAAGCCGGAGGTTCAGGGTATAGATTATATACTTGGAGCAGATACGCACGAGCGGGTTCGAATTCCGATATCAGGTAAGTACACAAAAGTTACCGAGCCCGGTGCTTTTGGATCATTTGTGTCCAGACTCGATATCATCATAGAAAACGGTAAGGTGAAAGATCATCATTACGAATTACTGGATGTAGATCCTAAGAAATATCAAGCCGATAAAGAAATGCTCGCCATCATCGAAGAACAGCGGGCGCCTTTCAGGAATGAGTTAGATAAGGTTATCGGCTCGTCTAGAGAAACACTCCTACGATACTATGTTATTGAAAATCCAATAGACAACATGTTAACCGATGCATTGATGTGGAAATATGAAAAGGATGGTATTGATATCGTACTGAGTAATGGATTTCGTTTTTGCCCACCACTGGTCGTTGATGAAGAAACCGGTCTCGCCAACATCACCAATGATTATTTATGGAGCATGTTTCCGGTAAACAGTGAAGTTAAACGAGCAATCGTTTCCGGTAAACAGATTTGGGATTGGATGGAGAAAGAACTGAATAATGTATTTGCCACAAATCCCGCCCAGCGTTTTGGCGGCTGGGTCATTCGCTTTAAAGGAATGACTGTAAACTTTACCATTCAAAATGAAATGGGCAAACGGGTTAATCATATTCTAATAAAGGATAAACCGATAAACCCGGAATCAAATTATCACATACTGGCGTGTGAACGCGAGGGCGATCCGAATGACACCTTATGTCGAATTGAAAAAGTGAGTAATCCGATTAAAACAGGTCACCTCATGCATGATATTGTTAGGGACTATTTAGCAAAACATTCACCAGTGTCGCCTAAAATAGAAGGTCGCGCTGTTGCAACCGATGCACCTTCAACCTTGTTATCGCAACTTGAGGGATATGATTATGTGTTCAGGTAATTAAACAATCTACCATCTGTATTTAAGAGACGGCTAAATACAATATAGTTCGTTCATACCTATTGTGCATAGCGTTATGCATAGGCATACGATGTATAAATGACTAGCTTGTTAAGATCATAACTCTATACGTGTTGAGATCATAACTCTATAGATATAGTGAATAGCATTAAGCATTCACTTGATAATTACAAAGAGTAAAAAAGTAAAGCATAAAACAGTACAAAAAAAAAGCGGGGCAACGTAATCGATGCCCCGCTTGTGATTTGAAGAAATCAGCTTACTTTTTCTTTGCTGCTTTCTTTGCTGGTTTAGCCGCTTTCTTTGCTGGTTTAGCAGCTTTCTTTGCAGCTTTTTTCTTTGTAGCCATAGTTAAAAAATTTTGTTATTCAATATTAAGTACTTATTGATAGATAATGAAATATATCTTCATCATTATTATGCACAAGAATTTGTGAATAAGGTCAACATCAAAGAGATCTAACAGCAATGAATACGATAAAAAAAAGTGACACCTCATTGACATCAATTACTAAAACTCATACTTGTTAAATTAATGTTCTGTTCGGATTCAATACTAAATTCGAATACACAATCCTTTGCAATTCAACGCTGCATTGATTTTCATAAATATTTATATTTTTTATAATACTTAATTATAATAACAACCATGCCAAATAAAAGCAGTAATAAAAGTTGATAAGCATTTTATTTACGAATGAATAGGTCATTAATTTCTTATGCTTATATGATTGCTATGCGTTAATTAAGTTGTTTTAAAGTGTTCATTATATAAAACATTTATCTAGTTAATCAACAAGTACATCATCAACAATGAAGTAATTACAGAGTGCTGTTGCGTTACTATTCGATTAAAAAAATTTCAACTCGTCTTTAATTCAAATCAAAAAAAATAACAAGTCGAAATGAACTATCCATTTCATTATATCATTTGATCATTAAAATGGATGGAATAAAAAAAGCCTTAATCGGTCGAGGCCTTATAGTGAATGATAATTTGTTCACCTGTTGTATTATCCTGCAGTTCAAGCTCCTCATTGGTAATGCGTAATATTTTTAACTCATAATTCATCTTGGTCTTAATGTCGCTGACCGTTAGAATCATGTTTGCCTCATTGAAGCTCCAGGTTGATTGTATGATACCATCAGGTAAGATTCCCTGTTCCATAGTATAGTCCGGCTTAATATTTAATATAAAATTGGCAGGTGCAGTTTCAGCAGTTTGCCTGGTAATGTTTTGAATGGTTGTCAGGCTCCAGCTTTTACACAAGCGATTCATTAAGACCTGATGCTGAGCAGAGGCCGATGGTATACCAAGCAGGCTAATGATAACAACACATAGCGCTCCAGCGCAGCGAAGGTGATTAATAAGAACCATTCAATTAAAGGTTTCCGCGCAATGCCTGTTCGCGTTCGAGAGCTTCAAACAAGGCTTTAAAATTCCCTTTGCCAAAAGAGCGTGCTCCCTTACGCTGAATGATTTCATAAAATAACGTAGGACGGTCTTCGACCGGTTTGCTGAAAATCTGTAATAGATATCCTTCATTATCCCGATCAACCAGGATTCCAAGCTTACCTAAAGTCTTAATATCCTCGTCTATTTTACCTACTCTGGATTCCAGATCATCATAATAGGTTGTGGGAACCATCAAAAAGTCTAGTCCGTTATCGCGAAGCTTCGTTACGGTATCAATAATATTGCTTGTTGCAATTGCTACATGCTGAACACCGGGACTCTTGTAATAATCGAGATACTCCTCAACCTGTGATTTCTTTTTGCCTTCAGCCGGTTCATTAATAGGAAACTTCACAAAACCATTTCCATTGCTCATCACCTTACTCATCAGTGCAGAATACTCTGTGGAGATATCCTTGTCATCAAATGAAAGGATATTGGTAAAACCCAGCACATCTTCATAAAACTTTACCCAAGGGTTCATTTCGTTCCAGCCAACATTACCGACACAGTGATCCACATGCAATAAACCAACTTCGTTAAACTTACCTTCAGGCTTCCAGGCAACAAATCCGGGCATAAAATTTCCACGGTAGTTTTTACGCTCAACAAAATGATGAACGACATCGCCATAAGTATGAATGCCGGATATTCTGATTTCACCGTGGTTATCGGATAATACTTTTGGAGCGAGACATGATTTTCCTCCGCGACGGGTTGTTTGCTCGTGTGCATCAAATGCATCCTGCACGCCCAGGGCAAGCACTTTAACGCCATCTCCATGTCGGTGCACATGCTCGGCAACTTCACTATCCGGAATCAGAGAGGCCGTGAATACAAAAGTTATTTTATTCTGCCTCAGCACGTAGGATACTTTATTCTTCATTCCGGTTTCGGGGCCGGCATAAGCCAATGGCTGAAATCCAAACACAGATCGATAAAAGTGCGCCGCCTGTTTGGCATTGCCTACATAAAATTCAACGTAGTCTGTTCCGAGCAGTGGTAAAAAATCCTGTTTGGCTGACACGGGTTTAGATATTGTTTCCATTTCTTTTTTATTACGGTACAAAGTTATTATTAATGTGAGTGATATAAAACTGATTTACATCAGCTAATCAATCCGAACCTCCGGGATTTCGCCCTCTATAATCAAACGACCTTTTGTTTTTTGTTTGATCTCCTCAATACTAACACCAGGTGCACGTTCTAACAATCGAAAACCTTGATCGGTAATGTCGAGTACCGCAAGATCAGTAACAATTTTCTTTACACAATGCACACCGGTTAGCGGCAAAGTGCATTCAGGTAAGAGCTTTGATTCTCCCTTTGGATTCGTATGCATCATGGCTACGATGATATTTTTTGCCGAGGCTACAAGATCCATGGCGCCACCCATACCTTTAACCATTTTGCCGGGTATCTTCCAATTGGCTATGTCGCCACGTTCGGATACTTCCATTGCGCCCAATACGGTCAGATTAATATGACCACCGCGAATCATTGCGAAACTTTCAGCAGAGTCAAAGAAGCTTGCTCCTTTGAGCACCGTAACCGTTTGTTTTCCGGCGTTAATCAGATCGGCATCTACTTCACGCTCCGACGGAAATGGCCCCATACCCAGAATGCCGTTTTCTGACTGAAGCACAATATCCATTCCTTTAGGTATATAGTTTGCAACCAGTGTTGGTATACCGATACCCAGATTTACATAATATCCGTCTTTTAATTCCTGGGCAATTCGTTTTGCGATGCCGTATTTATCCAGTGCCATAAATTAGTTTTTTGAAATGGTTCGTTGTTCAATCCGTTTTTCAAAGTGATCGCCCTTAAAGATGCGGTCAACGTATATACCCGGAACGTGAATATGCTCAGGGCCCAGTTCGCCAGGCTGAACGAGTTCTTCAACTTCTGCAATGGTAATGCGTCCGGCCATAGCCATCATCGTGCTGAAGTTTTTAGTTGTGGCTTTAAAAAATAAATTACCCATGGTATCACCGATGCTGGCTTTTACAATGCTGAAATCAGCAAGTAAGGCTTGTTCCATGATATACTTTTTTCCGTTGAACTCGCGCACCTCTTTTCCTTCTGCCACTTCGGTACCATAGCCTGTGGCGGTATAAAACGCCGGAATGCCTGCTCCACCGGCACGAATACGCTCTGCAAGTGTGCCCTGAGGTACGAGATCCACTTCGAGCTCACCACTCAATAGCTGACGTTCAAACTCATCATTCTCCCCTACATAAGAGGAAATCATTTTTTTTATTTGACGGGTTTTGAGTAATAAACCCAGACCGAAATCATCCACACCTGCATTGTTGGAGATACAGGTAAGTTGTTTGCTTTTTTTACGTACCAATGCGGCTATGCAATTTTCAGGTATGCCGCATAAGCCGAAGCCTCCAAGCATTATCACTGCTCCATCATAGATGTCGTGTATAGCCGCTTCGGGACCGCTGACTACTTTATTTATTGGCATCTTCAGTATTATTTTTTGTTTGGTTTGATTTGTTCACTTGTTGACGTTCCTGACTGGAAACTTCAGCCTCTTTTACGGTCATGCGCTCTGATATGTCATTATAAAGCTCATCCATTTCTTTAGGATGCTGTTTGTAATAGTTAAATGTTTGGATAAAATCTTCACGGCTCACTTTATTCTTATCAAATATTTTATCATACTCCATGATCATAGACAAGCCCCGCCCTTTTTCAAAGGGATTGCCATTCATCATCGAGGCCTCAGCAAGGTGAATATCCGTAAGAATCTGAATAAACTCCTCCTTATCAATTGCAGGCTTATCAGCTAACTTACTATTGCAGGCAAAGCACAGCAACAGAACAATCATCAAAAAAAAGTATTTCGAAAAACAATTCATGAAAAGAGTCAACGAATTTATAGAATAATTTTGCACCTTACAGGGTAGTATGAAATTACAGGATCTAATCGGGGAATTGGAGCAGAAACACGTTAAGCTCATAGCGGTATCTAAAACTAAATCGGTTGAAGAAATAAGAACGGTCTACAACACAGGCATCCGTGATTTTGGAGAAAACAAGGTGCAGGAGTTGATATCAAAACATGAGCAACTGCCCGATGATATACATTGGCATCTGATAGGTCATTTGCAAACGAATAAGGTTAAATATATTGCTCCGTTCGTACATATCATACATAGTGTTGATAGCCTTAAATTATTGGTAGAGATAAATAAACAGGCTGAAAAAAATAATAGAATCATTGACTATTTATTTCAAATCCATATTGCCCGGGAAGAAACCAAATTCGGATTACGTGTTGAAGAATGTAGTCATCTGCTTAATGATGCCCAATGGACTAAACTAAAACATATACGATTACGTGGTTTAATGGCAATGGCCAGTAACACATCAGACGCAAATCAGATCAGTGAGGAGTTTACACGGATTCGTCATTACTTCATGGAAGTTAAACAACGCTTCAATCAGGTCACTGATAATATATGCTTCGATGAATTATGTATAGGAATGAGTAGCGATTATGCAATTGCGATAGCATGCGGGGCCACTATGGTGCGTATAGGTAGTTTAATATTCGGTAGTCGAAACGAATGAGGTGGTTTATATTAGCTCAATGAGCCGAATAATTCATTTAACTTTTTAAACCGGTAATCAAATATCTGCTTCAGTTTATGCCGGATATATAAGGCATTTATCATATCCCCTATAGGCCCTAATGGAACCCGATAGTGCACCAGGTCAGACACTTCAACACCTCCCGGCACTTCTTTGATGAAATGCTTATGATGCCAGAATGCATAGGGTCCATGGCGCTGTTCGTCGATAAAGTAGTGTGGAGGCTGGGCCTGTGATATTTCGGTTACCCAACTCATTCTTATACCCAGCAATGGTGTTACGGTATAGGTTATGATCATACCGGGATATATTTTCTCAGGCAAATGCTTTTCGGTTATCACAAAACCCATATACTCCGGAGTGATTGTTTTAAGGTTATGGGGCGATGAAAAAAACTGCCACGCCGCTTCTAACGAGATCGGCAATTTTTGGGTTACGTAAATCTGATGTAAGGACATAGCTATTTAATATTTGAAATTCCTCCGTCTATCGTAATAGTCTGGGCGGTAATAAAATTGGCATCATCGCTAATTAACCATTCCGCACACGATGCTATTTCAGAGGGCTGACCAATTCGCTTTAAAGGGTGTCTATCCTCAGCGGCTTTCAATCGGGCTTCATTAGCTACCAGTTTTTCAGCCAGTGGCGTTTTGGTAAGTGATGGCGCAATGCAGTTTACACGAACCGCCGGGGCCAGTTCTGCGGCTAAGGAACGACTAAATGCTTCCAGTGCTCCCTTAGCCGCGGCAACCGAAGTATGAAATGCCATTCCGGAGTCAACTGCAACTGTACTAAAAAAAACTATGGCCGCACGTTGTTTATTGAGCTGTGGCAAATAATGTTGAACAAAACGAACCGCACCAAAAAAGTTTATTTCCATATCGCTTTGATAATCCTGCATCTTAAATGATCTGAATGGTTTCAGATTTATGGATCCGGGAGCATATACCAACGCATCCAATTCACCATCAATTACCGGAAGAGCTTGATCCGACAAAAAATCGAACGGATGAAAGTGTATGGTGGGGGCCTGAGGAAGATCTCGTCTGTTTCTTGCCAACACGTGAATGTTGTACTTTGGTAACAAGCGCTGTGTGAGCTCCAGACCAATGCCGCCGCTTCCGCCGGCAATAACAATGTTTTTCATATTGCTATCACAACAACACGCAATGGTAAATGTTTATTCGTGGTTGGTAGAAAATACGGCGTCTGCCAACTGAAACGAGTTGTTGAAAGATTCCATATTCAGCCCTGTCGATAATTTATGTTCATCGCAAAATTCAATCAATCGTTCGGTGGGCATATTACCAACAAGCTTATCGTCAGCCATCGGGCAACCACCAAATCCTTTAATGGCTCCATCAAAACGTCTGCAATTTGCCTCATAAGCTGAAGTGATTTTTTCCTTCCAAGATTGAGGTGTTGTGTGAAAGTGC
>BJGO01000080.1 GCA_014190535.1 Bacteroidota bacterium
TTTAGATGTTTTAAATACTAAAGCGCAAATTGAAAAAAAACCCACACTTGGCATATGTCTTGGCATGCAATTAATGTGCAGTAAAAGCGAAGAGGGTGTGTTGGGCGGCTTAAACTGGTTTGATGCAGATGTTATCCGATTCCCTAAAGGCAGTAAAATACGTGTGCCGCACATGGGTTGGAATAGCATCACGATCAAAAAAGAATCGCACTTGATTGACAGCGATGATGATCAGGCTTTTTATTTCGTTCATTCCTATCACGTATCAACAAAAAAAACAGATGATATTTTATTTACGACCCCATATGGCAACGAGTTTACATCAGCTATACATCGTGATAATATTTATGGTGTTCAGTTTCATCCTGAAAAAAGCCATCGTTATGGAATGGCCTTATTAAAAAACTTTATGCTCAACACCTAAGTTTATTATGTACAGGCCAAGAATTATCCCACTACTCTTATTACATAACAATGGCTTGGTTATTACAAAAAAATTCTCAAACCCTCATTACATTGGCGATCCTGTAAATATTTTAAAAATATTTAATGAGAAATTTGCAGATGAAATCTTTATTGCCGATATATCCTGCCGACAATTAAAAAAAGAAATCAACTATTCCCTACTCTCAGAAATGGCTTCTGAAGCTTTTATGCCCGTAACTTATAGTGGTGGCATACAGCGGATATCTGACATCGAACGAATAATTGCTTGTGGTATAGAAAAGGTGTGTATCAATAGCGATGCAGCCAATAAGAGTTTTTTAAAGGAAGCTTGTCAGATCTTTGGATCAAGCACTATTGCATCCGTTGTTGATGTGGGAAAAAATTGGCTGGGTAAAATCCGTCCATTTTCACATCAGGGTAAAAAACAAATTGATTCTTCATTAATCGATTATGTTAAATACCTTGAAGATTGCGGCGTAGGTGAAATCGTTATACAGGACATTCAACGAGACGGAATGCGCTCCGGCTATAACTTGCCTTTACTAAAAGAAGTACTTCAGCAGGTTAATACCCCCGTTATCGTTGCAGGAGGAGCAAAAGACTATAATGATCTTAAATCCGCCATTTTAGAGGGTGCGGCCGGAGCCGCTGCCGGTAGCTTGTTCGCATACTCCGGTGCAATGAATGCTGTTTTAATAAATTTTCCTGATGAAAGATTCCGAAAGAACCTTATTTAGCAACTTGTTTCGTTCCAATGCTGATATTCGTGTTGCTATGCTTTGCGACAATGAATTTGTAATGGACAGCAGAATATATCGCGAGGCCACCACGTTAGTAAAAGCGGGGTACCAGCTTACCCTTTTCGCTGTTAAACGCAACGACCTGCCGGAGAGCGAAATTATTGACGGCATTCAGGTTAAACGCATTTTTGATCAGCGACTCTTTCATTTTATCAACTCAAATTCATATCTGAAAGAAGTTGCAGAACATATTAAAAACTACACCCCCCACATACTTCATTGTCACGATTGGATCATGCTTCATTTGGGTGTGATTATTAAAAAGCAACTACCCAAAACCATACTCATTTATGACTCTCACGAATTATTTCACTCCTGGCCAAGACACTACTCTTCCCTGTCATTAGACATCGTCGTTAAATCCTGGATTGTTAGAAAGTTAGAAGTTCTGCGGGAATGGATTGATCGTAAACATATTGATTATATCATAACGGTTAGTCAATCAATTGCCGATCACTTAAATAAGTATTTGAATGCTAAAAACAGAGTTGCATTAATTAGGAACTTTGCCGAGTTTGAAGAGATAACTGTGCGTGAAGATTTTGTTCGCAATAAATTCAATATCCCCGTCACGGATAAGGTTATTGTTTTGTTTGCTTATCTTATCTATAGAAAGAAAAGAAATATCGAACAGGTTATCGATGAGATTGGCAACCGGCCGGGTGTTTCTTTTGTAATATTTTGTAAAAATGGTGGCCATAAAAATTATTTTATGAGCCTTATTAAGGATAAAGGTTTTACAAACATATATTTTCACGAAGCTATACCTGCCGATAAAATAGTGAATTACCTAGCCTCTTGTGATGTAGGTATCATACCAACATGGAATAAAAAACATCTTTCTTACTGGCTTGGATTAGAGAATAAATTGTTCCACTATATTATGTCTGAATTGCCAATATTGGCTTCAGCACAACCAGAACATAAAAATATTATCGAAGGACATAAATTGGGGGTTTGTGTGAACGCAGACCAACAAGGTGCTTATTGGTATGGCCTGAAAGAATTGCTTAAAAATATTGATCAGTACAAAAAGAATGTTGCAGGCTCTAAGCGCTTATTTTCTTGGGATACTGAAAAAAACAACCTGCTTAATCTCTATAATCGAATCATAACAGAACAGTTTTCGGCTTATGAGCCAATGAGTAAGCTCCTTGGCATTCAAAGCATAAATTTTAACAATACATCTTTTAAAGAATGTGTTCGATGTGTATTCAATAATGATATAGATAGAGACATTTATTTTAATGAGTCCGGACTTTGTAATCATTGCGTGGCATATGACTCGTTTATATCTAAACGCATAATAAAAGATGAAGATAAATCCAGAGAACTTGAACTCTTAATAAATAATATTAAGAAGGCCGGAAAAGGGAAAAAATATGACTGTATCATTGGCGTAAGCGGGGGGCTTGACAGTACATATGTTGCATATCTTGTTAAACAATATGGGCTTAGACCACTAGCCGTCCATTGCGACAACGGCTGGAATTCAGAACAAGCGGTAAAAAATATAGAACGAATTATTTCTGGGCTTGGGATAGACCTATATACACACGTAATAAACTGGGAGGAGTTCCGCGATATTCAACTTAGCTATTTAAAAGCATCGGTGGTTGATGTTGAAGCACCATCTGATCACGCTATTTTTGCCAGCATGTATCATGTTGCAAAAAAATATGGTATTAAATATATTTTGAGTGGAGAAAGTTCGGCAACCGAGGGTATTCTCCCAGAATCATGGAACTATTTAAAGTTTGACTTAATTAACATAAAGGGCATTCAAGGCCGGTTTGGAACTAAACGCCTGGAGACATTTCCTAAATTGGGATATGCTCGAAGATTGTACTATAAAAAAATTATAAATATTAAATATGTTAAGTTTCTTGACTATGTAAATTATATTAAAACTGAAGCTAAAAAAACAGTAACTGAGGCATTAGGCTGGCAGGATTATGGAGGAAAACACTACGAGTCTATCATTACAAGATTTTATCAATCGTATATACTGCCCAAAAAATTTAATATTGATAAGCGCTATTCACACTTTTCAACCTTGATATGTAACGGACAATTATCGAAAGATGAAGCGAAAAGATTATTATCCCTGCCAATAATAGAGGAGCGCCTTGCTATTGAGGACAGGAAATACATTATTAAAAAATTTGGTCTTTCTGATGATGAGTTTGAGAGTATTATGAATGCTCCCATCAAAAAACATACAGACTATCCTAGTTTTATCGGATTGATAAGAAAATATCGTCCACTTATCAATCTTATCAAATACATTGCAAGACGTAGAAATTCTGGGGTATATGAAATCAAAAGAAAAAATTGTGTTGCCGTTCTAATTAATGATGTTGATTTAAATAACCCGGACACGATAAAAGAAATTCAAATTATAAACAGCTTAACCTCGGTACTGATAATTTCGACAAGAGAAAAAAGCCGACCTGATGAGGATACCATCCAAGGGCTTTTTGTTAAGCGGATTTTTGAAAATGGTTTTGATAAACAAAGCAAAATTAACCTGTATAGTGATATCATAGCGCGAATGGGTTTTGAAGCCATACACTGCTTTGGGCCGGAGATGATCCAAATTGGAATTAGAATTAAACAATTAAATAAATCAGTAACATTAACCTACGACATTACTGGTTTTAATCATAACAACAATGACACAAAATCCGCATGTAAAGATCAGGAAGATGACTATATATCACCCTTAATGAAACGTAATTATAAAAAATATGTAGATTATTTAATATTACTTGATTCGTCTTTTTCTAAAATTAATTCAAGCGCAATTGTATTGAATAAGCGGCCTTTATGTTTATCCTTAAATAATTCCCAAGACCCATTCGATTTAATTAATTGGGATAAAAGCGCTGTTAAACTCTTGACGCTTTATAATAATATTTTTTCTCGGCCTTGAATATAGTAACCACTAAATACCAACCTAAAAATTCTGATGCTTGGAATGAACTGTGTTTAATAAATAATAATTTATTACAGACAACCTACTATGATGACATCAGAGTGTTGTTCAATCAATACCCAGTATATTTTGAAGTGTTTGATGGAAATAATTTAGTTGGTGGCATTAAAGCATATGAATATCGGTCGAACAAACTTCCATTTATTAGTAAAATCAGTTCAACGCTCAGAATAATTGGTGAAGTCATAAAAGCCATTGATGCTGAATTGCCGATAGAAGCAATTAATAATAATCTGATTGATTACATATCACATAATAATATAACACAATTTAAATCGATGGGGTATTATGGAGGATTTGAAAACATAGCAATGATTCATCTTAAAAAGAAAAACACTATTTTTTCTCCGTTCGATGTTGCCGCTTTTGATCTTTCAGAAAACAAGGACGTGTTATGGAAAAAAAATAAAGAGTCACATAAACGAAATATTAATAAAGCTTTAAAAGCTTCGGTAAATCTGATTGAAAGTGATGATCTCGATCATTTTATTACTTTGTTAAATGAGACCTATGCTCTGCAAAAGAAATCGGCGCCCAATGCATTGTTTATAAAAAGAATTTATAATGTTTTATACCCAAAAGGGTTGCTCAAAATATTTTTTGCCGAGCACAATAGTATTTATTACGGTTCTGCTTTAGTTACTCAGTTCGGTAACTATGCAGATTATTCATTTGGTGGTAATCTAAAAAATAATTTTGGTGCCGGTCATTTTTTACATTGGAGTATTGCATTAACATATCAACAAAAAAACTACTCCAGATATATTCTGGGACAAGTTGCAAAAAATGATGGTGACTATGGTGATAATACAAAGTTTGTTGATGGCATATCTCGTTTTAAACGAGACTTTTCGACGTTTAATTTACCCTCTTCATCTATTGAATGGACAATCAATCCATTAAAACTTAAGACTTGGCAATTAATTCAAAAATTGGCCGGCTTGTAGGGATAAATAGTAATATTATTTTTGTTAATTAATGTTCAAACAATGGATCATTTGAAAGTTGATGTTAATAAAGTGGTTAACGAATTTGATAATCGTGCCGAAAACCTAAGAGACGAGAACGCCGTGCTTGATGCTCGCGATAACCCAAAGGTTGCTCACCAAAACGTGTTTCGGAATTATCATACCAAAAAAACGGTTATTAAGTATTTAAAACCAACCTTAACCGATGTAGTCTTGGATTTTGGCTGTGGTGTTGGTCGACTATCTAATCATATCGCTCCGCTGGTTAAAAAAGTTTTTGGCGCCGACAAGTCAACAAAAATGTTAAAAATTGCCTCTGAAATAAATTCAAGCAATAAAAACGTTAGTTATCAGCATTTTAACTCCTACCCTCTCCCCTTCGAAAATAAATCATTCAGTAAAATATTTACCTATTGGGTATTGCAACACGTAGACAATAATGAGTTGAAAGACACTTTTAGGGATTTCTACAGAATTCTTCAGGATAACGGAATGGTTTATCTGTTTGAGCAGGTTAGAAGCAATGAGAGCGTTGTTCTTGACAACATTCACCACCAAAGAAAAAGAGAGGAATATCACGAATTAATGAAAGCCGCCGGGTTTAGATTTATCCAAGCGGAAAGAGTTTTTAGGTACCCCTCCTACTCTTTGAGTATTTGGTCAAAATATTCCGGTACATCTAAATTTATACTTGCTTTGCTATCTCGACTTGAGTTAATAACAGCAAATCGAAAACCAGATCATATCATATATTCAACAGATGTTTTGATTTATAAAAAATTATAGTTTGACTTTAACTAAAATCATTACATATAATATTAACGGCATACGCTCTGCCGCATCCAAGGGATTCTTTGACTGGTTGCTTATTGAAAATCCAGATATCGTATGCCTACAAGAAATAAAAGCAGACCAAACCCAAATTGATTATAATACAATTGAGCGTCTGGGTTATTATCACACAATAGCCCCTGCTGTTAAAAAAGGCTACAGCGGTGTCGCTATACTCAGTAAAATCAAACCTTCGCTGCGTGGTATAACATCAGGTATCAGCGAATACGATGATGAGGGCCGATGGGCATATAATCTTATTGGTAATACGCTTTTTATTAGTGCTTATTTTCCATCGGGTAGCAGCGGCGACGAAAGACAAAAGTTTAAATATAAATTCCTCTCAGATATTTTCTCAATTAGCACAGGGCTAATTCATGAATATAAAAATGTGGCGCTCTCGGGAGACTTCAACATTTGCCATAAACCAATAGACATACACGACCCGGTGTCAAATAAAAACTCCAGCGGGTTCTTACCTGAAGAGCGCAACTGGATGGACAAATTTTTCTCAAGCGGTTGGGTAGACGCCTTTAGATTCAACAACACTCTTCCCGATCAATATACCTGGTGGAGTTATCGCTCGGGAGCCAGAAAAAGAAACAAGGGTTGGCGTATCGACTATCATGCAATAAGCGAATCCCTGACAACGAAGGTTATCCGCTGCGATATTCTGAGCAACGTTGTTCATAGTGATCACTGTCCGGTTCTGTTAGAGTTGGATTTATAAAATTTTCTTTATCGTATAAAACTAATACAATGAAATTGCCGTTTTATATGTTTTATTTTTGTTTGTATGAAATTAGGCGAATCCTCACCATCATTTCAAAATATTATTCTTCGAATAGATGCTTTTATTAGAAAGTACTATTTAAACCAGATTATAAGGGGCAGCATATTCTCGATTGCCTTTCTTGTCTTTGCTTTTTTACTTTTTGTTCTATCAGAATATTTTTTATTTCTTCCCGGATTCATAAGGAGTTTACTTTTTTATGGTTTCATTATTTCCGGTATTGTTTCTATCGGGTACTGGGTAATTATTCCAACGGTAAGATATTTTAAACTGGGTTCGATTATTTCAACTAAAGATGCCGCTATCATCATAGGAAAACATTTTAGTGAAATTGATGATCGACTTCTTAACATACTTGAATTGAAGGAATTGGTTACACCCCAGAATGCTTCGCTTATTGAAGCGGGCATACAACAAAAAACAGATCAGATTAAGCCTATTGCTTTTACAAACGCAATCAATCTCAAGTTTAATAATAAATATCTTATTAAATTTTTGACTCCAGCTATATTATCTTTTTTTATTATATATATTACAAACTCGCGTATTATTAAAGAGGGTTCTTCTCGTATAATCCAATATCAGAAAGATTTTGAAAAAGATTTCCCTTTCGTTCTTGAGTTCACTAGCGGAAAATTAGAGGTGGTACAAAACAACAACTATGTGCTCACGATAAAAGTTGGCGGCCAACAAATACCTGATGAGTTAAATATTCAAACAGGCCAGTCATTAATTAAAATGACAAAAAAAGGTAAAAATCTCTTTGAATATACTTTTAACAATGTTCAACAAAATATTGCTTTTCGCTTTAGTACATCTCGTTTCTTTAGCGGCACCTACAACCTGATCGTTTTAAAAAAACCGTTCATTGCTTCTTTTAACGTTACTTTAAACTATCCAAGTTATACGCAGATTCCTAACGAGAGCTTTAATAATTTAGGAGATATTTCTGTTCCTGCCGGAACGGAAATTTTTTGGACAATCAATACAAATAACACCGACGACGTTCGATTTAAGGTTGAGTCGGGCTACATTGAAACAATCAGAGTTTCGTCTTCATCATTTAAGACCAAACACCGGGCAATTGTAGAAAGCCCTTATAGCATCTATTTAAAAAACACACAAGGCAATATAGCTGATTCTGCTAATTACTTAATAAGCGTAATTCCTGATTTATTCCCTACCCTATACGTAGATGAAATCATTGACTCGGCTAATTCAATGATTCGGTATTTCTCCGGTTCCGCGGGCGACGACTATGGTCTCCGGCTTATACAATTTAAGTATTCGCTGAAAAACAGCAATAATAATGATCGAACTATTGATAAGTCTATTATTATTTCTAATGCTACTGGTAAAAATGATGCGTTTTCTCATTATTTTAATGTCTCTGATTTAAACTTAGAGCCGGGAGACCAAGTTCAATACTATTTTGAAGCTTGGGACAATGATGCCATAAACGGCAGTAAATCAACAAGGTCTCGCATGTATTCCATAGAAATTCCTGATGTGAGTGAAATAAATAAAATGGTCGATAAGAATAATCAAGATCTTAAAAAGGATCTGGAGAAATCGATTCAAGAACTTAATAATCTTAATAACGATCTTAAAGAATCCCAAAAAGATCTTATGCAGAAAAAAAATCTTGACTGGGAAGACAAAAAGAAAATTAATGAGCTTTTAAATAATCAGAAAGACCTATTAAAAAAACTTGAGCAAATTCAGAAAGATTATGACAAAAACAATAATCTGATCAATGATTTGAAAACGACCAGTCCTGAGTTGAAAGAAAAACAAGAAAAACTTAAGGAGCTTGCCAATGAAGTATTGTCGCCGGAAATGCAGGATTTGATGAAGAAAATTCAGGACTTGATGGAAAAAATGAATAAAGAAAACACCCTAGAGCAACTGAAATCAAACGAAAAACAAAACGAAAAACTTGAAAAAGACTTAGATCGAATGCTTTCTTTGTTCAAACAGCTTGAATTTGAACAAAAATTTAACGAAATAAAGGATGGTCTCAAGGAACTTGCAAACGAGCAAGATAAACTAACACAAGAACTACAGTCTAATAAAAACAAAGAAGAGCTTGAGAAAAAACAGGACGAGATCAATAAAAAATTTGATGACCTAAAAAATGAGCTTAAGGAGTTAAATGATCTTAATAATGAATTGGACAACCCAATAAGTTTGCCCGATATGAATGAAAAGTCAAATAAAACAGAAAGCGAACTTGATAAAAGTTTGGATGATATAAAAAAGGGCAATAATTCAAAAGCATCAGAAAGTCAACGTAACGCATCTAAAAACATGAAAGAAATGGCAAATTCTATGGAAAGTTTCATGGACGGTGCCCAAATGGAACAAATGGAGGAAGACTTAAGGGCAATTCGACAGATTCTTGAAAACATAATTAAGGTTTCTTTTAAACAGGAAGAGCTGGTTAACAAAATGAAAAAAGTAAATACTACCGCGCCTATCTATGTTCAACTGATAAAAGACCAAAATCGCATTAAAGAAGATATCAAATTAATTGAGGATAGTATTCAATCGCTGGCTAAAAGACAAGTTGATATACAAAGCTATGTAGACGAACAATTAACTATTATTAAAGACAATAATGAACTTGCTATAGACAACATGGTTGAACGATTCACGTCACAATCTGTTTCAAATCAACAGTTTATAATAACGAGTCTTAATAATTTAGCTTTAATGTTTGACGAGAGTTTAAAACAAATGCAACAGCAAATGTCCTCTAAAATGCCTGGAAATCAGTCTTGTAGCAAACCCGGCGGAAAAGGAAAGCCCTCACTTGGAAACATGTCACAAATGCAAAAACAACTTAACGATAAACTCAGTGAAATGCAGGGCCAAATGAAGCCGGGTCAAAAGCCGGGTCAGCAAAACGGCACGGGTATGAGTGAGCAATTAGCTAAAATTGCGGCGCAACAAGCCACTATAAGAGAGGCTCTGCGACAGCTTAATGATCAATATAATAAAGATGGCAAGGGCTCATTAGGTAATTTGAACCAAATACAGGACCTTATGGATAAAACAGAAAGAGACCTGGCAAATAAAATGATAACTAATGAGACGCTTAAAAGACAACAAGATATTTTAACGAAATTACTCGAAGCAGAAAAAGCTGAAAGGGAAAGAGACACCGACAACAAAAGGAAATCGGAAAGCGCGACAGAGGTTAAACCGGTAATTCCACCTTCTCTTCAGGAATACATAAAAAAGAAACAGCAGGAAAGTGAACTTATTCGCACTCTTCCTCCTGATCTTAAACCATACTTTAAGAATATTACAGAGGATTACTTCAATCAAATTCCAAAATAGTTCGATGTTAACCGAAATTAAGAAAATTAAAAAAGAAATCTCTTGTTCTCCCGATAGTATTGTTCTGGTAGAATCAATTGTCGATTATATTTCATCTGATTTAGGGTTAAATGATGAAACAACAGCGCGGCTCTACGTATCGTTAACGGAGGCGGCTAAAAATTCAATTATGTTTGGTGTTTCTGACATATCTAATAACTTTTGTATCGAAGTTGACTATGAATCAACCCGGATCTCAGTGTTAGTTAAGGATAATGGGCCCGGCTTTGACTTTATGTCTGTTCCCGACCCTACGTTGCCGGAAAACATTGAAAAAACCTCTGGAAGAGGATTGTTTTTGATTAAACATCTTACCGACGAATTATCGTTTGCAAACAATGGCGCCACCATAAAAATGGTCTTTAATTTAGATTAATGCCAATTTGCTTCTATCTTTCAACTAATCGCACAAGGCGGATAAGTGGCAAAAAGAATCTAATTGAACGTATAAAGGTGCTTGCTTTTGTTGAGTGTTTTCAAATTGGGGACATTTCCATTATCCTGGTTGATGATGCCGAAATACTTAATATAAACAACAAGTATCTTAAACACAACTACTATACCGACATTATAACTTTTGATTATACAAAAGATCGCACCATTTCCGGAGATTTATACATTTCTATTGAACGCGTTTGTGAAAACGCCAAACAATATAACACAAAGGTGAATGATGAACTTAACCGAGTGATAATTCACGGCCTGCTTCATTTGTGTGGATATAAGGATAAAACAAAAAAACAAGCATCTCTAATCAGGAAGAAGGAAAACTATTATTTAGGTCTGAAAATTGACTAATATTTTCACGTGAAACATATATTTTAT
>BJGO01000081.1 GCA_014190535.1 Bacteroidota bacterium
GCTTTGAATGTATTCAATACCCTTGCACAACGTATAGAGGAAACAGAAACACTCAGCACCTTAATTTACCCCAACCCCACCAATAACAACATCAACGTAGTCATCAACGCAGTAGGTGAAACACAAACCACCATACGCATTACCGATTTATTGGGCAGGGTAATACTAAACGAAACCGAAGAACTGATAGGTGGCAACAATACCATCACCTACAATATCAGCGATTACGCCGCAGGTGTGTATCTCATACACGTAGGCAACGGTAACACGCAACAGGTATTTAAGGTGGTGAAGGAGTAAACCGCAAATAAGCTATCATCAAATTCAAAAAAGGCTGTCCGGGAGGGCGGCCTTTTTTATTTGGGCTAAAGCCCTTTTTTGTTTTTTACTCCCGGCACTAAAGTGCCGGGTAATTAAACCTTGCTTTAATTGAGCTTGTGCTATTCCGCTATGTTAATCTGTTCAGGGTTCTGTGCGGTTGGGATAGGGTTGCGGTGATGCATGAGGAAAAAGTTCTTTATCGTTTAGTTACTGTCGGCTTTAGCCGGCAGATCATAAAACCCAAATCACACAAGGGCTTTAGCCCAAACATTGTTTTAATTCGAAAAATCAACATCCGCTTTTCTTTGTCTTGAAACAAAGAAAAGCTCCAAAAGAAAATTCAAGACGAATCGATCCTCCCTCGCGCAAGGCCACGTGCACCCCGGCGATTCGCCAACCGGCCCGATGCGTAAGGGGAGCCATAGCTCTATAAAAACTTTAGCTTGATCATATTTTAATTACTGACGGTTTTAGCCGGCAGAGAGGAAAAATCCATTATCAATAAGGGCTTTAGCCCAAGAATCGTTTGTTGGTGAAAAATATTAGTTAACCATAATCGGCATAACCAGCATCAGCAAATCTTCACTTTCATTTTGCGTTGTCGGCGAAACCAAAACCGCACGGCTTGGTGCTGAAAACTCAAACAACACTTCATCCGATGTTGTTGAGGAAAGCATCTCAATCAGAAACTTACCATTAAAAGCAATCTCCAGATCCTCGCCAACATAATTGCAGGCCAGGGTTTCATTGCCTTCGTTGCTGAACTCTATGTCGCGTGCCGTTGCGTGCAACTCACTGCCGCTCAGTTTAAACGTAACCTGATTGGTGGTCTTGTTGGCAAAGATGATCAGGCGGCGCAACGTATTGAGTATATCATTTCGGTTAATCGTTAATTTATTTGGATTGTCGTTAGGGATTACCGTAGTGTAATCGGGATAGCGCGCATCAATCAGGCGACAAATCAAACTGACATGACCAAATGTAAAGAAGGCATTGGAGGCATTATATGAAATCACCACCTGTGTATCGTCTGATGGCAGGGCGTTATTCAGTAACATCAGCGCCTTGCGCGGTATGATGAACGATGTAGCCTTTGAGGCCTTGGTATCTTTGCGTTTGTAACGCACGAGCTTGTGGGCATCTGTGGCTACGAAGGTGATACCCTGACTGCCTAACTCAAAATAAACACCGGTCATAGCGGGGCGCAGTTCATCGGTGCCAACCGCAAAGAGGCAGGCGGTAATCGCATTTTTAAGCACTGACGATGACAGCTTGATGTCTTTAATATCATCGGCTACCGGCATTTTAGGAAAGTCGTCGCCGTTTTCGCCGCTAAGGCGATACTTGCCATTGCCCGACTTTAACTCTACACCAAAATTGCGCATATCAACGCTGAATGTTAGCGGCTGATCGGGCAGGGTTTTGAGGATATTGAGCAACATCTTGGCCGGGATCGCAATTTTGCCGTCTTCTTTGGTTTCGATATCGAGACCGGAGGACATGGAAATTTCCAGGTCGGTAGAGAAGAGCGTTAGTTTACCATTTTCAATCTCAAATAAAAAGTCTTCAAGTATAGGTAATACCGTGTTATTGGATACGACACCATCGATCATTTGTAGTTCCTTAAGCAGCGCAGAAGTGGAAGCGATGAATTTCATAACGAGTGAAGTCAGATTTTTTTGGTAGTCGCCAAAGATAGATTTTTCAGTTGTAATAGGGTTATACTTTTGAGCAAGTTTGAATTATTTAACTTCACATAACAAAGGATGAATAAATACGCATTATGATACAGTCCATGTTCAGGAAAAAATCAATCGACAAAATCGCGGCAGATCACGCACAGTCGGAGTCGCGGCAGGGATTACATAAATCGCTGTCCTTATTCGACCTCACCTCGCTTGGTATCGCCGCAATCATTGGTGCCGGTATTTTTTCAACGATAGGCTCTGCCGCATTTAACGGAGGCCCCGGCGTTACCACACTGTTTGTTATTACGGCGGTAACCTGTGGATTCAGCGCGCTGTGCTATGCTGAATTTGCCAGTCGCGTTCCTATTTCGGGCAGTGCTTACACCTATGCCTATGTTACCTTTGGCGAGGTAATCGCCTGGATTATCGGGTGGGCGCTGATCCTGGAATATGCCATCGGCAACATTGTGGTGGCCATCAGCTGGAGCGGATATTTTAACAATTTGCTTCATGCAGCTCATATCCATCTGCCTGCCTGGCTTACCGTTAGTTACGACAGCATCAAAGACGATTATGCCGCGGCGCTCTTGCTGGTGCAAAATGGCGTACCCAGCAATCAGGCAGACAATGCCCTGCGCTTTGCCTATGACACCTACACACAGGCACCTGTTGTATTTGGTTTCAGGCTGATCATCAACCTGCCTGCCTTTATGATCGTATGCCTGGTTACCTGGCTGGCTTATATAGGTATTAAAGAAAGCAAGCGTAGCGCTAATGCCATGGTATTGTTTAAAGTAGCGGTGATCTTGTTTGTAATCCTAATCGGATTTTTCTTTGTAGACACAACCAACTGGACGCCCTTTATGCCGAATGGTTTTACCGGAGTACTGGCCGGCGTTTCGGCTGTGTTTTATGCCTACATCGGCTTCGATGCCATTTCCACAACGGCCGAGGAATGTAAAAATCCACAGCGCGACTTGCCGCGAGCCATGGTATATGCCTTGCTCATATGCACGGTGCTCTATATCCTCATTGCGCTTGTGCTTACCGGTATGGTGCACTACACGGAATTAAAGGTGCCCGATCCTCTGGCCTATGTATTTGAAAAGGTAGGGCTCAACAAAATCAGTTATCTCATTTCGGTAAGCGCCGTAGTAGCTACTACCAGTGTTATGCTGGTGTTTCAATTAGGTCAGCCCCGCATCTGGATGAGTATGAGCCGTGATGGTTTGTTGCCTGCT
Organism: Bacteroidota bacterium; assembly: GCA_014190535.1. GTDB lineage: Bacteria > Bacteroidota > Bacteroidia > Chitinophagales > UBA10324 > BJGO01. Next base: position 3,251 of record BJGO01000081.1, read on the forward strand.
CGTTTTGCCCGCGTACATCCCAGATATCAGACCCCGGCATTTGCCACCCTGATTACAGGATTGCTGGCGGCGGTTCCTGCGCTATTTATATCGGGAGCCATCGTTACCGATCTCACCAGTATCGGAACGCTGTTTGCCTTTGTAATTGTTTGTGTAGGCGTACTGCTTCTGCCGGCACGTAACGTTAAGGCCGAAAAAAAATTCGTACTGCCCGTTGTAAATGGACAGTTTCTGGTGCCGGCATTGTTCATCGTTTTTGTTTACCTGTTCCGTGAACGTATTTCCGAAACGCTCAGCAACATCGGGTCTGCCTCACATCAGGAGTGGCTGTTTCTTGTATTTGTGCTGATTGCTTGTGCCGCTTCGTTTGTTACGTTTATGCGCAGGCTCAATGTCATTCCGGTGATTGGTGCGCTCAGTTGTTTGTATCTGATGATCGAAATCCCTGCGGTGAGCTGGTTGTGGTTCTTTGTATGGATGCTGATAGGGTTGTGCATCTACTTCGTTTATAGCCGCAGAAAATCATTGCTTAACAAGGCTTAGAGCCATAGAGGCTCCTGATGGCCTGCTGTAAGGTTGGATATTGAAACCGGTAGCCGGCATCGGTTATTTTTTTTGAGGAGATATGCTGTGAGGCGTAGAGCGAATCGGCAAACTCCCCCAGGAGGGTTCTCAACACAAATTGTGGTGCGGGCAGGTGAAGTGTTTTATGCCCGATGGCCTGTTCCAGATTCGAAATGATATCGAGGAAGCTCGACGTTTCGGGAGCCACAGCATTGTACGCACCCTGCAGTGGTTGTTGCAGCGCGTACATAAACATGTGCGCCGCATCAGCGATGTGTATCCATGGATAAATCTGCCGGCCGTTACCGAATATGCCGCTCACACGGAAGGGCATCGATCGGTGCATAACCTGAAGGGCCCCTCCTTGGGCACTCAGCACAATACCTATTCTGAATTTTACAACCCGATCTGCATTCGATTGAAAGGTATCGGCCGCGGCTTCCCATTGCCGGCACGTTGCTCCCAAAAATGAATCGGCGGGCGGCATATGCTCCTCCAGCAGAATAGATGCATTAGCCGGATAGTAACCGCTTGCAGAGGCACTGATGAATACCTTAATTTTTTTTTGAATCCTGTGCATCGTGTTGTGCAATAAACGGGCACTCTCTACACGACTTGAAATAATTTCTTCCTTGTATGTTTTAGTCCATCGGTTTCCGGCAACATTAGCGCCAGCGAGGTGCATAATCGCATCGCAATCCTCAAAGACGTTTTCGTCGATTGTTCCGGCTTTCGGATCCCATAGAAATTGCCTGTATGGAATCTTGCTATGTTGTCTTCTTATCAGTAGCACGGGTTCATAGTTATGCTGTTGCAGGGTTTTAGCGATATGTGAACCGAGCAAGCCGCTTCCTCCCGTAATAATTATTTTTTTCATCGTGTTTGTAAATGAACAACATATAATTCACGGATTGGTTAATGCTCAGGGATAAATTGTATTAATATTTAAGCCGTTTTATTGATAGCTTTCTTTAATTTGCGGTGCTTTTTTATGAAAACGTTATTTATAAAAACAATAGGTGTCATATGGGCTTTGCTGATGCCGTGTATAGTTTATGCTCAGCCCGTATCCTTGCTGGATTGCCCTGCGGCGCAACAGCTATGTAACCTGAATACCGTCAATGTGCCCAATGGGGTTTGGGGGCCGGGTAATTTGCCGGAGTCCGGTACGTGCATGCTCACCGGTGAAGTGTCTTCTCATTGGTATGTCTTTACCTGCACACAATCCGGCACGTTCAATTTTTCGTGTACGCCAACCGGTTTTGTTGATTATGACTTTGCTTTTTTTAATATCACCGGTTCTGCACCCGGCACCTGCAATATTTCAGGGGGCACACAACTGGCTTGCAACTATGCATTAACAACCGGAACCACCGGAATAGGTTGTGGTGGGGCAGGGTGTACGCCAACACAAAATCTGATTGCAGGCAATACCTATGCGATACTGGTTAATCGGTTTACTGCCGGCTCGATCATTGGATTTAACCTCACGTTCAGCGGCACTGCTCAAATTGGCGCTCCTCAATCCTCAATCACCGCTCCGACTGTTTGCCTGGGATCGCCTACCTTGTTTTCGATCACCAATGCGCCAACGGGCAGTTATGTTTACAATTGGAATTTTGGAAACGGCTCTTTTTCTGCCTTAGCAAATCCCACGCATACCTATGCGAATCCGGGCACCTACAATGTAACCCTTCAGATAACGAGCACTACCGGCAATACCTGCATGAATCAGAACCTTACAGCTACGGTTACTGTGAGCGATGCTCCCGAAGTTAGCATCAATCCTGCCACACAAACGGTATGTCCCGGACAATCAGCTACACTGGATGCTATTGCTCAGCCCCCTGCTGTGATAACCGCTTATTCCTGGACCCCCGCCACGGGTCTTTCGGCAACCACGGGCAATACTGTTTCAGCCGCTCCCCTGCAAACTACAACCTATACCGTGCAGGTCAGCGATGCAACAGGATGCACCAATAATGCCACAGCAATTGTTACGGTTGGATCTAACTTAACCATTAATGCATCTACTGCGGATCCAAGTATATGTCCCGGCGAACAAACCACACTTAGTGTTTCTGGTGCAAGCAATTATACCTGGTCTCCTGCAGATGGGTTAAATACGACTACGGGCTCAACGGTAACAGCCGCCCCCGGCACCTCTACGACCTATACGGCTACAGGTACAGATGCCAATGGATGTTCAGCGACATCTACAGTAAGCATCGATGTACTTCCCTTGCCCGTAATTACAATAAATCCATCAGCGCCCACAATATGCACCGGCCAGAGTGCTTCACTAACCGCATCGGGAGCCAATACTTATTCCTGGCTTCCCAATACGGCTATCAACAACCCTGCTCTTGCCACGGTAACCGTTAATCCAACCACAAACACCACCTATACCATCACCGGGACATCGGCCGAAGGATGCATTGCACAGCAAACCGTGAATGTTACAGTGGTTAATTTGCCTTCAATAAGCGTAAGCCCCAATAATCCTTTTGTATGCAGTGGTGCCGCCGCCACAATGTCGGCATCCGGCGCCGACACCTACACATGGGCCCCGAATACAGCGTTGAACAGCACTGCCGGAACTACGGTTACGGCATCACCCACAATAACTACGACCTATACCGTTGTTGGTACCTTAACCAGTGGCTGTACGGCGTCTACAACCGTTGTTGTTAATCTTGGCAACAATCCCACTGTTACTGTGAATCCTTCAACATCAACCTTATGCGACGGATCCAATATTAACATTACCGCCTTTGGCGCGGCCACCTATTCCTGGAGCCCTGCGAATACGCTGAACAACGCACTGTCGGCAACGGTAGTAGCAAATCCAACAGCAAATACAACGTACACCGTTATCGGCACCGCCGCAAATGGTTGTACCTCATCTGCAACAACAGAAGTATCGCTTGTAATGCCTGTTCAGGTAGCGGCTTCTGCGAGCGCTTCGATTATCTGCCCGGGGAATATTGTAACGCTCACCGCACAAAATGTGAATCAGTATTCTTGGTTGCCGGCGGGCGGTACCGGCCAATTTACCGATGCTTATGCCGTAACACCACAACAGTCAACAACCTACACCGTAACCGGAACCGATGCTAATGGCTGTACTTCATCAGCTACCTTATCTCTTCAGGTGTTAAACCCACCTCAGGTAACCGCATCAAACAATAACACATTAATTTGTGAAGGCGATTTCACCACACTTACAGCAGGAGGTGCTCAGAGTTATACCTGGACGCCATTTACGTCACTTTCTGCCGGAACAGGCGCTTCCGTTACGGCTAATCCTACGGCAACCATCACCTATACCGTAAATGGTGTTGATGCCAACGGTTGTTCGGCAAGTGCTACCGTTGTTGTAAATATTGATCCGCTTCCTGTTGCCGCATTCAGTGTTGATCCGGAGTCAGGTTGTGATCCATTGTTGGTTAACTTCACGAACAACAGCACAAATGCACTCAGTTACTCATGGGTATTTGATAATGGTCAGTTTGCCCAGTCGGAAAATGCCTTAACGGTTTACACGATTGGCACCTTTTATCCAAGGCTTATAGCAACCAATACGGCAGGATGTAGCGATACAGCCCTGTTTAGCACCGGCATTACGGTATATCCTCCCCCGGTGGCCGATTTTTCTTCCAGTCCCGACACCGGAGTATTGATGAAGTACACGGAGGCATTGGTAACTTTTACTAATTTGTCTCAGGGTGCTGAAACGTATCTGTGGAATTTTGGGGATGGCAATTCATCTAACCTCGATAACCCGGAGCATCAGTATCTATCGCAGGGCAATTATTTTGTTTCTCTGCTTGCAATAAGTGCACAGGGTTGTACGGCGGACATTACCAAAGGGCCTTACGAGGTAGAAGGCATGCCTCCTGTATTTGTGCCGAACACGTTTACACCAAACGGCGATGGAGCGAATGATGTATTGCGTGTTTTTGCAATTGGCCTTAAAGAATTTGATCTACGTATTTATGACCGATGGGGAACTTTAGTCTTCGCCAGCAGGGACATTAACACAACCTGGGATGGAACCTATAACGGAAGACGCTTAAACAGTGGAGTGTATATTTATCAGTTACAGGCTACATTACAAAACGATGATCCGCTGTTAAAATACGGCGATGTCAATTTGCTCCGATAGTACCACTTATCTCGGGGAGAGAATCAACTTGTTTTTACCGGTTTCTGTAATCTCCTTTTTGTTCATCATCTGTTTTCTGTATTTGCAATTGATGTAGGCGAGGGCCTGATCATCATAATGTTCAGATGAAAAAACACCACTCTGTCCGGTTGGATTGATACTTATGGAATGCTCTATATCTGCAAAGTCAATGATTACGCGCATCGAAGGACCAAAGGTCGCCGGGTATAATCCATCAGCATTTAACTGAAATCCGCTGTTGTTTAATGTTTCCATCCCTCCCGGTGCCGCCAAAGGACCAACATTAAAAAACTCATTCAGTGGCTTTTGTCGTCCAACGGGATTTATGTGTTCCAGCGTGTGCACTCTGCCCCAGCTCCAGTCATTTACGTTGTTGCCTAGTTGATGTTGTAGCTGTTCTATGGAGCGCTTAAATGCTTGCAACATAATATCGTTGCGCGTTTCTTTTGCTTCCGTTTTTATATGATCCCACCATTCCGATTGCTCATTATAAATAAATACACGAATGGCATTTTTCATCAGATGGGTATTCAGAAATGTTAAGAAGGGTTTTTCTCCAAGCTCATCGGCTACACTCATTTGCCACATATGGTATAATAATTTGTAATATACCGTTGGCCCGATGTCGTTAACTTCATGACTGCCATTCCAGTTTTTTAACGCATTCAGTGCCTGAATACTGACCTGATCCTTACCGACAGAAGGGTTGCTCTGTATCCACTCAAAGAACGAGTGTGCATAGCGGGCGTGTTCATTGCTGATTACATCGCCCTGCCATTCCTTGAAGTCAGCCACGGTTAGTTTTTCTTTTAAGCCGGCATAGGTAACAATTTTTTGTGCACGATCATCGGGCACGTAATAGCCCGGGTATAAGATACCCTGCATCGAGTCGGGTTGATTGTTGGCTGAGTATAAAAAGCCGGACGCCGGGTTGATGCTGTGCGGATTATCCTTGAAATCATAGTATCCGACGATGTCATCTTTGCCGCTACTGCCATCCAGAAATAAAACAGGATTTACATGCGGCTTGCGTTTCATCAGTTTTGCGGCGGCCCACCAGGCTATATTTCCATCGGCATCACCATACATAACATTTAAGCCCGGGGAAATAATTTTTGCGACAGCACCTTCGGCGTCGGTAATGTTTTGTGCGTGAGCCAGCTCATAGGTAACATGCAACAACGTACTTGGAAATTTGGTGTGCACCCAAAACATGCTTACCGGATTTCGCTCCACTTCAGTAAGGTCTTCCATTACCGAATTCATAACCGGTCCGTGTCGGGTATGTTTGACTTCAAAATGAACATCGTCACCTCCTTTAACTTTAACAGTTTCTTTTCTGATCTCATAGGTTGCCCAACCATCAGGAGTAAGGTATTCATTTTCGTTTTCGGGATTCTGCTTTTCAATATAGAAGTCAACATCGTCCTGTTCCAGTATCGTGAGCCCCCAGGCTATTTTTTGGTTATGTCCGATTGCGGCAAAGGGGAACCCGGCCAGAAAATTTCCATAGAAAGATTGCCCCGGATACTCCAGGTGAGCTTCATACCAAACGGAAGGTTGCGCATACGCAATGTGGGTGTCGTTACCGAATAATACCTTGCCGTTCTGCGTTCGTGAAGGTGCGGCAACAAAGGCATTACTGCCTATCCAGGGTGCAACGGGAAGTAAATTTAGCATTTCGTTGATGCAAAGCAGGGAGCTGTCGCTTCGTATGTTGCTTTTTGAACACGGAATCCGCTCTGTGCCCTCTACATAATGTGGCGATAACTCATTCAAATACTTTTTACCAAGGCCATATATTCCCTGACAAAGGGGATCTGTTTTAAATGCCAGGGCAAAACTAAAACTCATGTAGCCGCTTACCAGATACAGATCATCAACGGTAAAATACGACTTTGGGATTCCGATGAGTTTATATTCCACAGGCAACTTACCCTGATCGATAAAACTATTTATTCCGTTCACATAAGCAATAGCCGCTTTCTGATACGCATTTGTTGTATCACGCATATAGGTTGATGCCGATGCCTTCGCGTGCGCTTCGATGCCCAGTGTGCGAAGGAACCGATCTATCTGAATAAAATCTTTGCCCAGCAGTTCGCTTAAGCGTCCTGCCCCCACGTGGCGTATCATATCCATCTGAAACAGTCGCTCCTGTGCATGTACATACCCTAATGCATAATAGGCGTCAGGTTCATTAAGGGCATAAATATGTGGTATGCCATAATCGTCGAAGTATATCGTCACCTCCTGCTTTAAGCCTTTGAGGGTTCGCCGTCCCTGATATTCCGGTTTACAAGATTGTGCGTAGAAATAAAGTGAAGCAAGAATCAGGCATATCAGCGAGATAAGACCAATACCGATTCGGGTAATCCATTTGAGCATTCGGCTAAGATATCTATTCATAACCGTTCTCGCCTACCTCCGATATGCGGCATACCGGCAGGAAAATAACAACGACGTAGGTTGAAAAAACGCAATCCACTACCTTTGCCGCTATGAGTACGCAACCACAGGATTTATTCAAAGATTTAATTTCTCATGCCAAAGAGTACGGATTTATTTTTCCATCCTCAGAGATTTATGACGGCCTCAGTGCCGTATATGATTACGGCCCTTACGGTTCCGAATTAAAAAAGAATATCCGCGAATACTGGTGGCGCAGTATGGTGCAGATGCACGAGAACATCGTGGGTATTGATGCCGCCATATTTATGCATCCTACAACCTGGAAAGCCAGTGGCCACGTGGATGCCTTTAATGATCCGCTGGTGGATAATAAAGATTCCAAAAAACGATATCGTGCGGATGTGCTGATTGAAGATGCCTTGGACAAGATTGAAGCGAAGATTGATAAGGAGGTTGAAAAGGCCGCAAAGCGTTTTGAAAATTTTGATGAAAAGATGTTCCGTACAACCAATACGCGAGTGCTGTAGTATCAGAAAAAAATGGATGATTACCAGGCACGATTCAAACCGCCACTCGAAGAGAACAACCTTGC
>BJGO01000082.1 GCA_014190535.1 Bacteroidota bacterium
CGGAAAACACTTATCCAATGCCAATAACCAGTAGAGATAAGGATGACGTGTTCGTGGGTAGACTTCGTGCAGATTTGTTTACCCCCAATGCCTTCAATTGTTGGATTGTATCCGATAATTTACGTAAGGGTGCGGCAACGAATGCCGTGCAGATTCTGAAATATTTAATCTCCTCCAAAATAATAAACTAATATACTCTGAGCCAGTTACCCGAATACTCACTTTCTGAATTAGCACTGAGAAATGGTCAGGATAAACCTGAGATTTGGGTAGCTTACAACGGCACAATTTACGATGTCAGTGACAGCAGGCTTTGGCGCAATGGTAAGCATTATGAACATTGGGCGGGCCAGGATTTAACCGATGAGTTAAAAATGGCCCCACACACAAACCACGTATTCAGTCGATTCAAAGCCGTTGGACTTATTAAAAAATAAATAACATCGGAAACTTTTATTGTTAAATTAGTTTCCATACGTTTGCGGCCTTAATTTATGCAAGCACGGGATCGAATTTTAGGCGTATCTGAAAAGTTGTTCTTAAAACACGGTGCCCGTAAGATTACTATGGATGATATTGCTCTTGATGCAGGAATTTCGAAAAAAACCCTGTATCAGCATTTTGACGATAAACACGCTCTAATTTTTCAGGTTACAAAAGGTTTACTGCTAAGGATTGAAGCTCAAATTGATTATTGCAGTAAACATTCTAACAATGCCGTAGATGAGATGATACAACTCATGGAGTGCACGTCTGAAGTGTTCAGAAACATTAATCCGATTATGTTGTTTGACCTCCACGATCATTTTCCAAGATCCTGGAAACTGTATCAAAAACATAAAAAAACCTATCTGCAGATGAGCGTTGCATCAAATATTAAAAGAGGTATTCGCGAGAAATTATACAGGAGCGATATTGACCCGGACATCGTTGCTATGATTCGGCTGGCACAGATGGATAGTCTTTTTAATGCCGAAATGATGCCAATCAAAAAAAATGATTTTTTAAAACTACGTGAACAAACGACGATGATGTTTTTACACGGCCTGTTATCTGATCAGGGGCGTGACATGCTTCGCTCCTACAAACGAATCAAATTAAATGAATAAGATCCCATTACTAACTTTTATGCGCTGTACTTTTTTACTGACACCCCTCTTACTAATCAAAACACTTTATGCGCAAAATGACTCATCATTCACGCTGAGCAGGGCAATCGAATATACTTTGCAACACAGCAATCCTATCATAAATGCTCAAATTGACTATGAGATATATAAGCATAAGGTACACGAGTTTCAAAGTATTGGATTGCCGCAGATTAATGCAGGTGCCGCAGGTCAATATTTCATAGATGTGCCTACATCATTATTGCCCAATTTTATTGAAGGACCGGTATATGGTATCTTATTTCAAAACGGACTTGTTGGATCTATACCTCCTCCCAATAATAGCCGTTTTCCTGTTCAGTTTGGAACCAAATATGTTCTGAATGGATCCATTGATGCCAGTCAACTTATTTTTGATGGCCAGTTTTTTGTTGGCCTTCAGGCTCAACGGTCCGTACTTGCACTAAATGGTAAAAATGTTGAACGAACCAAAATTGAGTCCATAGTAACTGTTTCAAAGGCCTATTATGGTTCACTTCTTGCTCAAAAACAACTGGCCTTATTAAATTCAAATATTACTCGGTTAAAAAAAATATTTGACGACACAAAAGCACTGTATGAAAATGGATTTGTAGAAAAACTTGATTTAGATCGAATAACGGTAGCCTATAATAATCTATTGATAGAGCAAGAAAAGGTTAGCCGGATGGTTAATATTTCCCTGATGGCCTTAAAGTTTCAAATGGGCATGGATGTGAATTTGCCCATAGTTTTAAGCGATTCGATAAAAGAAGATTCGTTTGAAAGTATTTTACAAAATGGCCCTTTTAATCCGCAGAGTCGTGTTGAATTTCAAATGGTTCAATCTCAGATTCAACTGCATAAATTAGATAAAAAGCGAAATACTTTTGGTTATCTACCCAGTGTAGTTGCCTTCGGATCATATGGATATCAGGCTTTGGGGGACACCTTCAATTTTTTTAAAGAGCCCTCATTTGGCTTCGTTAATGGAACCTATCAAAAAATAAATCGATGGTTCCCCACTACCTTCGTTGGTCTTAAATTAAATATTCCAATTTTTGATGGCCTGCAAAAAAACTATAGATGGCAGCAAGCTCATTTAAATATGAAAAAATCAGAGAACGACCTGAACAACCTCACTAATGCAATCAACCTCGAAGTAAATAATTCAAAGATTTTATTGAACAATGCATCATCAACATTAAAAAATCAAAAAAGCAACATGGAGTTGGCTGAGTCTGTTTATAACACTGCCAGAATAAAATATGAACAAGGTGTGGGCTCAAGCTTAGAACTTATTAATGCTCAAACTGATCTTAAAACTGCACAAACAAATTATTTATCGGCTATATATGATGCTACAATTGCCAAACTGGATTATCAGAAATCCATAGGATTAATTAAACCTTAACTACCACAATCAACATGAATAAAATACCTGTAACTCTCATTTTAATTTTCTTATTGTACTCCTGTACCAGTAACGACAAGCGCGCTGAACTGGAGAAGCTTAAAAAACAACATGCAGACCTAACTGCACAAATTACCGCTCTCGAAAAAGAATTAGCCGGAACAGATTCGGGAACGGTTAAGAAAAAATTAGTTGAGACCCGCGTATTAGCTCCTGAGGCTTACGCACATTTTATTGAAATTCAGGGTAAGATAGAATCTGACCAAAATATCATTATTACACCAACTGCCGCCGGTGTAATTAAATCGGTATATGCTAGAGAGGGAGATATTGTAAAACCCGGACAAGTATTAGCTGAAATTGATGATCAGGTGCTTCGTCAAGGCATTGAGGAGTTAAAGACCGGGCTCGACCTGGCCAATCAGCTTTATGAGAAGCAAGAAAATCTTTGGAAGCAGAATATTGGATCTGAGGTTCAGTATCTGCAAATTAAAAATCAGAAAGAAAGCCTCGAGAAAAAAATGAAAACCCTTATGGAGCAACTCGAGTTGTATAAAATAAAATCATCAATTTATGGCACTGTGGATGAGGTTATGGTAAAAACAGGTCAGTCAGCGGCTCCCGGTGTGCCTTCATTTCATATTGTGAATAACAATCAATTGAAAGTTAAAGCTGATGTAGCAGAACGATTTAGCAAGTCGGTTAAGGAAGGTAGCCCGGTTGTGGTATTTATGAATGATTTGAACAAGGAAATATCCGGAACGATTTCATATAAAGGAAAATCAATTAATGTTTTAAACCGCACATTCAGCATCATCATAAACCTTAATGGCTCTGATGAAATACTCCCAAATATGTCAGCCATAGTTCGAATTAAAGATTATGAGAACACCAATGCTATTGTTGTTCCGGTTAATGTTGTGCAAAACTCTGATGAGGGCACCTACATATTTGTAGTAAAAAATAATGGGGGCAATAAAACAGCCTACAAACAGCCTGTTGTTACCGGAACGGTATATAATGGCAGAACAGAAATCACCTCCGGACTTAATAGCGGAGATGAGGTCATAATGACCGGGCTTGATGATATCATCAACGGAATGAATATCAGCACAAACAAATAATTAATCATCATCTGTAAACATTTTTACCTGATATGAAGGAAAAGCTAAAAGAGTTCATAGGAAGTAGTTGGGCAATAGATAACAAAACAAGTATTTATGTTATCACCATCATCATTACACTAACCGGCATTTTATCTTACATTAATATTCCAAAAGAGCAATTCCCTGATATTGTAATCCCAACCATATTTGTAAGTACAATATATCCCGGGGCATCTCCCAGCGATATGGAAGCGCTGGTTACCAAACATATTGAAAAGCAGGTAAAAGGTATTTCCGGCGTAAAAAAACTGACCAGCAACTCTATTCAGGATTTTTCTAATGTCATTGTTGAGTTCAACACCAATGTAAATGTTGCTGAAGCTAAACGTAAGGTTCAGGATGCTGTTGATAAGGCCAAGGCCGATCTTCCTAAAGATTTACCGGTTGAACCCTCTGTACGAGAAATTGATTTTTCTGAAATTCCTATTCTATTCATTAATATTTCGGGCGATTTCGATTTAAACAGATTAAAACGTTTTGCAGACGATATTAAAGATCGTATTGAGGCAGAGAAAGAGATTACTCGCGTTGATATTGTTGGTGCACTTGAGCGAGAAATTCAGATTAATGCCGATATGTTTAAAATGCAGGCTTCACAGATATCGATGAATGATATTGCTAATGCAATCGCCTATGAAAATATGACTATATCGGGCGGTGTTGTTTCAACCGATGGCATACGTCGTTCACTGAGCGTAAAGGGGGATTTTAAAAGTATTGAACAGATTCAGAATATAATTATTCGCTCTATGTCCGGAGCTACCGTATATCTGAAAGATATTGCCGAGGTAAAAGATGCATATAAAGAAAAGGAAAGTTATGCAAGACTTAACGGAAAAAATGTAATTACACTCAACATAATCAAGCGGTCCGGAGAAAATCTGATTGATGCATCGGACAAATGCAGAAATATTGTTGCGCGATATGAAAAAGAAAAGAATTTGCCCGGTCTTCAGATCGTGCTCACCGGCGATCAAAGCACACAGACCCGCACAACACTTCATGATCTGATTAACACCATCATCATAGGGTTCATTCTGGTTACGTTAATTCTTATGTTCTTTATGGGTACAACGAATGCCATATTCGTTGCCCTATCGGTACCCTTAAGCATGTTTATTGCATTTATCATGATGCCTACATTAGGCTTCACGTTAAATATGATTGTCTTGTTTTCTTTTTTACTTGCTCTGGGAATTGTCGTTGACGATGCTATTGTTGTTATTGAAAATACCCATCGGATATTTAAGAACGGAAAAGTTCCTATCCATAAAGCCGCTAAAATTGCCGCCGGCGAAGTATTCTTGCCGGTACTCTCTGGTACATTAACCACACTGGCTCCGTTTGTGCCACTTGCTTTCTGGTCGGGAATCATTGGCAAGTTTATGTTCTACCTGCCAATTACGTTAATTGTAACCTTACTGGCATCCCTACTTGTAGCCTATATTATTAACCCTGTTTTTGCGGTTTCATTTATGAAGCCTCACTCGGATGAAACCGATAAAAGCGTTCCTGCAATATTTAAGAAACTACGCGTTACATCCTTACTTTTTGTAATTGCCGCTATTGTATTTTATGTGAGTGGCAATTGGGGCATGGGCAATTTTACCTTATTTATTCTATTACTTGTGTGGGCGCAATATCTATTTATAGATCAGGCAACAAATACATTCCAGAAAAAACTTTGGCCAAGATTTCAAAATTTTTATCAGAAAATAATCACATGGTGCTTGATTGGTAAGCGTCCGATTTGGCTCATCGTCTTTACGATTGTGCTTTTTTTTATATCTGTTTTTGCTACTGTAATCCGAAAACCCGGTATTGTATTTTTTCCTCAAAGTGATCCAAATTTTATATACACCTACATAACACTTCCTGTTGGTACCGACCAAAAAGTAACGGACTCAATAACACTCGAAGTAGAAAAACGAATCTACAGGGTTCTTGGGACTAACAATCCGCTCGTTGAATCTGTTATCTCCAACGTAGCGGTAGGTGCTAATGATCCACAATCGGGCGATCGTTCGGTAGCATCAAATAAAGGCAAGGTAGGTGTTGCATTTGTTGAATTCAGTAAGCGAGATGGCCAAAGCACCGAATTGTATTTAAGTGAAATTCGAGAAGCATTAAAAGGCATTCCATTAGCTCAGATTACCGTAGAGAAAGAGTCAAATGGCCCTCCGGTTGGTAAACCTATTAATATTGAGGTAAGTGGCGATGACTATGCGGAGATTATTCGTGTATCAGAGGGATTAAGGAGCTATCTGGATTCTCTGCAAATCAGTGGCGTAGAAGAACTTAAATCAGATTTGCTTAAGTATAAGCCCGAAATCGTTATCGAAGTTGACCGTGAACGCGCCAATCGAGAGGGTATCAGTACTGCTCAAATCGGTAGTGAAATACGAACATCCTTATACGGTAAAGAGGTATCTAAGTATAAAGACAATAATGAAGAATATCCGATTCAATTACGATTCAATTACGATCAACGAAATAATGTGGATCAGCTACTCAATTTAAAAATAAGTTATCGCGATATGGTCATGGGTGGCATGATGCGATCTATTCCGCTTTCAGCTGTTGCCAATATCAAGTATGAAAATGCCTTTGGCGGAATTAACCGCAAGAATCAAAAACGGGTGATTACCATATATTCCAATATACTTGCGGGATATGCACCAAATGATGTCGTTGATGCCGTCACCAGAGCCGCATCCAATTACAAAACACCGCCTGCAGTAAGTATTAACCTTACCGGTGAGCAGGAACAACAACGCGAGACTACCTCATTTTTGGCAAATGCCTTATTGATATCCCTATCTCTTATTTTTTTGATACTTGTTACACAATTTAATTCAATCAGCAAGCCAATTATTATATTAAGTGAGATCATTTTCAGTGTGATCGGGACTCTGCTTGGGCTCGCTATTTTCGACATGGATATCAGTATTGTCATGACAGGAGTAGGAATCGTTGCACTTGCCGGAATTGTTGTTCGTAATGGCATTCTGTTAATTGAGTTCACTGATGTTCTCCGAGACAAAGGGTACGATATTGTAACAGCGGCAATACACGCTGGCAGAATACGAATGACGCCGGTATTATTAACTGCATCTGCCGCCATCCTTGGGTTAATTCCACTTGCGGTAGGGATGAACATTGATTTTGTGTCTTTGTTCACTCATTTTAATCCACAGATCTGGTTTGGGGGGGATAGTGTTGCTTTTTGGGGGCCTCTGTCGTGGACTATTATCTTTGGGCTAGGATTTGCAACAATCATAACGCTAATTCTTGTGCCCGCTATGTATGTATTGGTTGAGAAACAAAAACTCAAATGGAAAGGAGTTCAGGATCACGAGGTGAAAGATTTTAACGAGTCTGATATCGATTAAACTTTTATAAAACAGAAACTTTTAAAAAGAATCTCTTGTTTAAAAAATTAATCCAAGCGTAATATTAGGTTTATGATATTAGAAAGCATGCAGTAACAAACCGCATGCTTTCTTACTTTTAGCAATGAAATTATGAGACTGTTAATCCTATTCGTTCTATTTCAATCTTTATTTAGCTGTGCTAATACTGAAGAGCAGGTAGTTGAAAATCAATTTACTGCTGAAAGTGACACCAATTATCTGGGATTTAATACGATAATATTTGATTACATTTCTTTTGTTGACACAATCATTACAAATGAAGAATATCTCAATTTGATGATTCCTAAAGGATATACCATAGCGAAATCATCGCATTGGAAATGTTCAGACTATCTTGACCCATTCAAGTATCAGATTGTAGTAGAAGATTCATCAGGAAAAAATGCAACTACGTTTTACCCCAGCCTCACATTCATTACAAACACCTCATCCCTCCCTCTCAATCATGATCTTATTGATTTAAATAAAGACTCTGTATATCACACAAATAAATTGCCTAAAAATGCTATTGATGCAATCACCGATTATGTTATTCCATTATATGTAAATTCATCCGGCGATGTACGTATTAAATTAAAAAAACCACTCTATAACATTTATTATAATGGTCCGGCGTCATCAAATAAAGAAACCAATTTTGAAACAGCTTGTATTCACTTTGAATACAACGAAGATGGTCAAACCTACGAACACATTATTTACGCGACCTTAATCAAAAACTTTACGCATATAGAAACCTATAATTCAACTTGTGAATGGCAAATAAAAAATATTGTTGGTGTTCGAAGTATCAAAAACTTCTTGAATGATTATTTACCAATATTTCAAACGATTATTAGTTCAGCCCGCTTATCTCCCTCCTGGGCTTACTACTATAATTATTTATGTAATAATGACTTCAGAAAGCTGAATCGAATCAGCATTATTGATTATACCAATCGTTTTAAGGGCGCGCCAAGTATTGCTGAGGCAGAGGAGCTCGCCGAGTATCATCGTCATCAAAATTTAATCAGAAGAACATTTTCTGCTTACTGCATGTACCTTAACCATCTTGATTATTATACAAATCGTGATGGTGTATCTATTGCCCTGCCTGCCGGATACAGCTCCGCCTGGAGTAATACGTCCTCCCAGATACTTATAACCAGTTACCCTGGCTATCAACCTGCGGCAGATAAGGATTTGGCCTGGGCTCAAATAAAACGAAATGAAAATATTTCCGAAAGGTATCTTGTTGAAGGAGGCTTGGCGCCCGAACATGATGATCCCTATGTTTGGGATGAATTATTTAGTCACTAATCCCGTACTATTGACTCTATGATTTGTATGGCAGTCAACATATCAGCAACGCCCTTCACCGTAATCATTACATTCCTTTCCATCTGCTTCAAACTGCATCGCATAGGATTATTTGATACATAGTTGATAATTTTTTGGAATGTTTCCGTCTCATAATAATCCGACTCCGGATTATCTATGGTATAACAACGTAAAACCTGCTGACGGAGACTGATTTTTTCAAAGCCTACTGTTCGGGCCAACCTGCGAAGTTGTACGCCGGTAAATAACTCATATACCTGCTGTGGAATGGGGCCGAAACGATCTTCGAGCTTTTGCTTAAATGATTCAATCTGATTGATGTCCTTAATATTATCCAGCTCTGTGTAAAGTGATAAACGTTCATTTATGTTTTCGACATAGTAGTCAGGAATGAGCATTGAGATATCGGTTTCGATTGCACAGTCCCGACTAAAATCCCGTTTCACCTGATCTTCAGCAAACAGTTCTTTGTATTCGGTATGTTTAAGCTCTTGCACGGCTTCATCTAATATTTTATGGTAGGCGTCATAACCTATATCTGCTATAAAACCGCTTTGCTCCGCCCCCAATAAATTTCCGGCTCCACGAATATCCAAATCGCGCATAGCTACCTGAAATCCGCTTCCCAGCTCTGAAAACTCTTCGATTGTTTTCAATCGGCGCTTTGAATCTGTACTTAATGAACTCATTGGTGGCGTGATTAAGTAGCAGAAAGCTTTTTTATTACTTCGACCAACACGCCCACGAAGTTGATGCAAATCACTCAAGCCAAACATATGA
This sequence comes from Bacteroidota bacterium, assembly GCA_014190535.1. Lineage (GTDB taxonomy): Bacteria > Bacteroidota > Bacteroidia > Chitinophagales > UBA10324 > BJGO01. The sequence goes on from BJGO01000082.1 coordinate 9,242, forward strand.
GCATCATTGATAATGATTGTATTTGCGTTAGGTATATCTAGTCCGGTTTCTACAATATTGGTTGATACTAAAACATCAAATCGACGATCAATAAATCCAAGTAATTTTTCCTCCAAAAGGCTACCTTCCATCTGCCCGTGAGCGACGGCAATATCAATACCACTGCAAATTTCTTTGAGCGTATTTGCAATTGACGTAATATCTTTTACTTTATTATGTACAAAAAAAACCTGTCCGCCGCGATATACTTCATGCTCAATAATTTCTTTAATACGCTCGGTATCGAATGCAATAATCTCTGTTTCTATGGGTTGCCGATTAGGCGGTGGCGTATTGATGATACTCAGGTCGCGGGCCCCAAGAAGCGAAAACTGTAAGGTGCGCGGGATCGGTGTTGCCGTTAGTGTTAAGGTGTCTACATTAGCCTTTAACTGTCTGATTTTCTCTTTGGATGCCACACCAAATTTCTGCTCTTCGTCAATAATTAATAAGCCAAGATTTTTAAATTTTACTCTGGAACTGATAATGGAATTCGTGCCAATCAAAATATCAATTTTACCCTCTTCGAGTTTACTTAGTGTTTCTTTTTGTTGTGCCGAAGTTTTAAAACGATTGATATAGTCGACTTTACAAGGAAAATCTTTTAAACGCTCATTAAATGTGTTGTAATGTTGTAATGCCAAAATAGTTGTAGGCACAAGCACTGCCACCTGTTTACTGTCGGCAACAGCTTTAAAAGCCGCACGAATAGCCACTTCCGTTTTGCCAAATCCAACATCGCCACATATTAGCCGATCCATCGGATAGCTTCGTTCCATATCTCGCTTAACATCTACCGTAGACTTTAACTGATCCGGTGTGTCCTCATATATAAAACTGGCTTCCAGTTCCGTTTGTAAATAAGAGTCGGGTTGAAACGCATAACCTTTTTGTGATTTACGTATGGCATATAGCTTAATTAAGTCGTTCGCTATGTCTTTTACCTTAGCTTTAGTTCGCCGTTTTATACTTTCCCAGGTATCTGTTCCCAGCTTATTTACCCTCGGATCCGTACCCTCCTTGCCAACATATTTACTTATTTTATGAAGGGACTGAATATTTACATAGAGTAAATCATTGTCTCTGTATATTAAACGTACCGCTTCCTGTGTTTGTCCATTAACCTCAATCTTCTCCAGACCACTGAATACGCCAACGCCATGATCGATATGTGTAACGTAATCGCCGGGTCTTAACTCTTGTAATAATTTAACCGATAGCATTTTGCTTCGGGTATATCCTTGTCTTAAATGATAATGATGATACCGGTTAAATATCTGATGATCCGTGTAGCAGGCTTTTTTATTAACGTCGTCAATGAAGCCTTCTCGTAGTGCAATATAAACCGGTATAAAAGACACCCCAGCCTTTAAATCATCAAAAATGGTATAAATACGTTCTATCTGTTTTTTGTTATCCGAAAAAATAAATACCGAATAACCTTTTGCTCTTAGATTCTTAGCATCCTCTATGAGTACGTTAAAGTTTTTATTAAACGAGGGCTGTGGCCTGATATCAAATTGAATTATTTCATCAGCCTGTAAATGATGTTTTTCAAACTCAAGCACATGCTTATTTACGATACCTTTGAGTACATCATCCATTGAACACATCCATTGCTCCGGAGACTTGCTGATTATCAGGCTATCATCAAGCAGATTGGCTTTGCTGTATTGATCAAATATATCCAAA
>BJGO01000083.1 GCA_014190535.1 Bacteroidota bacterium
CCAATTTGATGAGCAGTCTCTTTTGCCATACCCACCCAAACACGATTCTGTTCAGCTCGTCTTGCAGAACTAAACGCAAAATAGGCCGTAATCATAAATAGCAGAATGATGGCGAATTGGATATATGGAAAGTAGAATAATTGGGTTAATAGATAGGAATCTTTGTAATAAATGTAATTGTAGGTATTGTCGGATAATTGAATTTTGATTGGTTCATTTTTTTCGCTGATCTCTGCAATTAACGTTTTCAAATAGGTAGAATCTCTATTGATCCTTGCAGTGTCAATGTTGCGTGTTTTAATTATTTCGTTGTTGTTGTTGGTTAGAATGAGGGGTATGGTCTCATTACTTTCAATTATCTCAAAAATGAAACTGATATCAACATCATTGCTGGCTGAAATAAGTTTTTTAAACGCGGAGGCGAGTAATTCAGCTTTTTTTCGTTCCTCTTTAGCCAGATTTTCTGCAAGGTAATTTGTGTATAGAATGGATCCAATAACTATGAATATCAGAAAAATAATCAGAGCAATTTTCCAATTCTCTTTGCTCTCATATACTGAATTTGATTTTATCCTGATCATAGTGCTTGGTAAACCTATATAAAATTAATTTGGTATGGTGTCTGATTCAAAATCGATTAATTCATATTCGGTAGGTGGCTCCCAGTCTTTGATTTCTTCTATGGTCTGTTTATGACCGGAGAATTCATTTCGTAAAACATCTTTAAGTACCTCTTGTTCTTTTTTCATATTCTCCTTGATTACTTGTTTTACGGTGCGTTTATCGTAGGTGACTTCCGGATTATCGGCAGGACCTTTTACCGTTAAATATAAATTAATCAATCCGGAGGCGTCTCTTTCCGTTGCGTCGGGATCGAATGATGAATCACTTTTAAACTTATTGCTTAATATCTTAAGCAGATTGAGTTTAATGGCATAATCAACATAGTTGTTAAAGGTATGCGTGCCTGACAATTCAAGATTGAGTGCACTTGTATAAATAACGGTGTTCGGTATGGTAATCGTTTCGTTTTTAATGGTGATCTGATTCGTGAGTTTTGAAAATTGAATATGTTTCAACTCATCAATCTTTACATATTTAGACAAAGCATAAATGGGTTTAAAGTCTATTAATTCCCCTTTTGTAATTGTTATGTCTGCAACACTTTGAAACTGATCGGAAATAAAAATACCATCTTTCCAGATGGCCTTACATGTAAACGTGGTATTAAGAATGCCATTGATGTTTTTATCCGTTAATACGGTCTGATTAAAATTTTCAAATGAACGGAACACATCTTTGATGTCGATTTCCTGAAGGGTAACCGAGGCATTCAGATCTACAACATCCTGCCGACTCAGGTCAATACGTCCATTACCACTGACACTACCCCTGAGCGTATTTAATTTAAAATTGGCTACATAAAGTTGACTGTTACTGATATTAATATCTGATTGAATCGAAGTCAGCAAAAGTTTATTATAAGAAATTGATTGTGACTTAAGCTTGATTAATCCTGCGGCAGATCGCAATAGCCGTTGCATCATTTTGCTGGTATCATTATGCTTAGCTTGGTCTGATGAGCTTGTGGCTATTGTTTCATATGTAATTGGTCCGGTCTCTATGTTGACATTTACAAAATAGGAGTTTGGAACATAGTGATGCGGATTTTTTAGCACGTGTATCACCGTTGGCAGTAAGTGGTTCACTTCACCACTAAGAATAATTTGTGAACCATTTAATTCGGCACTGAGGCGGTTAATACCAATGATGTCATCATTGAACTCAATAGTACCTTCCAATTGCTTTACAGATAAACTGTTGTTTACATACACAATGTCTTTCAACGTTATTGTTCCCTCCGACTGCATCAGTGCGTTGCTGGTTTGCATCTCTTTTATTGTACCATTGTAACGTAGATTATTTACGGTAATTACACCATCAATCTGTTTTAATTCAGCGTTATCAATTAAGGCCGTAATTGCCCCCATCCGAAATGTTCCATTAAGATTAAGTTGAATAATAGGATTGGATAAACGGTTGATCATGAGATCGAATTGTACAGGACCGGCCCCAAATGATGCCTTACCACGATTAATCACTAATTTAGAATCGCTCCAGGTCTTTTTTGTTCCATTTGAAAAAACCGCTTTAAAATGCACGTCTTCAACCTGTTGTTTACTGCTCTTATGATTGATATTGGCATCGTTTACATCAAAAATAAATTGAACAGTCGGATTTTCTTTACGAGATAAATTGCCTTTGATCGTACCTGTAAATGATATGGTGCCATCCGTATTGATGTCGGATAGATAGTGTTGATAAGCATTTGGTAATATAGAACCAATATCTGCTATACCGGATTTAGCCCCGGTAATGAATAAATCTAACTGAATGTTCTGTGTTTGATTCTTTACCAGTCCACTGATGTTGAACGCTGAGGAATTTACGGACAGGGTAGTTTTATTGATTTTATATTCTCCGGTATTCATATCAATTCGGATTCCGCCATCAAACTCAAGATCCTTATTTGTTGCATAATCTGTGTTGTTAATTAGAATATGTCGAGCGAAAAATGCTCCTTGAAGTTTTAGATCAAACTGTGTTGATGCAAAATCTCCGGATAGTTTTATGTCCTTGAGCACACCGGTATAATGCTGTGCATTGTATTTATCATCATAGTCTAATTCAATTTTTCGTAAGAGTAGTTGGGTAATATGTATGCTTTTAGAAGGGCCGTTAGCCGCATCTTTGAAAATCAAATAATTAGCCTTGCCACTTTTATTGACTTTTACTGACAGGCTACCATCCTGAATGGCGATACGACTAATAGTATTCGTTCCATTAAACAGATTCCATAAATTAATGAGTACAGATACTTTTTCAGCGTAGAGCAAATCGGCTTCAGAGCCAAAAGTATCTTTAACCCTTACTTCATTAAGCTCAACCGATACATATGGAAAATTGCTGAATACCGAAAAGTCAATGCCACCGGAAACGATAATTTTTGTGGTAACCTGACTATTTATCGTATTCACCACAAATTCCTTGATCGACTTGCCAAACAGCATTTGAATAGCTATGAGTACTACCAGAATAAGTACACTTATTCCGGAAACGATTTTTAGTATTTTTATCAGGTGTGAATTTTTCAAATAAACTGCGATTAGTTGTAAAGCTAAAAAGCTATAACAGTGCGGTACTTTTCAATCACTAACACATAACGACCACTTGTGTATATAAGTGTTCAACTATCATTTATTTATTGATTGAATATATAGAATTGAATACCGAAAACTGTACTCTGCTTAATACTAAAATACCTATATGTAGGTAACTTTTTTTATTAAAAAAGGTAAAGGACCCTTAAACCACCAAAAGGTATCACCTAAATTATGCAAAAAAGGTACTTATTGTTTATCGCATTAATGGCTTTGGCATTTAATGCAAAAAGCCAGGTAACGGCTTCGTTTTCAGTTATTTATCCTAGTCCTAATTGTTCGCCGGCGGTCATAACCTTTATTAATAATTCAACCGGTAGTGGTGTACTCGCTTATGAATGGAATTTTGGTTTAGCCCCCGGAATAAACTCAACACAACAACATCCAAGTACGATTTATCCAAATTGTGGCAATTTCTCAGTATCGCTAAAGGTAACCAATGGATCAGGTCAATCAAATACAACAACCCAAACGGTTTCAATAGCTTGTAACCCGGCTGCCTCCTTCAGCCTATCAAACACAAATGGCTGTTTGCCGGTGCTCGTGAATTTCAATAGTTCTACATCAATATCAGGCGGTGGTGTCATCACCGATTATCAATGGGATTTTGGTAATGGATTTGGTAGTGCTCAATCTAACCCTTCTCATTCGTACACGACTCAAGGTTGTAAAAACGTAACACTGATTGTTACCAACTCGAATGGATGTCAGGATGATACCACCATTACGGATGCCTTTTGTCCATCTCAAACACCAACAGCGGATTTTACATCATCAAATCCTATTGGTTGTGCTACGCCATTCAATGTAAACTATACATCTACTCCAACAGGAGTGGCGCCCTTTACCTATCAATGGTCTTTTCAGGGTGGTAGTCCATCAAGTTCAACTGCCGCAAATCCTTCTGTAACATATAATACCTCCGGGTCCTACTGGACCAGACTCATTGTAACGAGTGCCAATGGTTGTAAGGACACGTTAGCACAACAAAACTATGTGGTCATTTCTGCTAATAATGCAAACTTCACAATTAATGCTACTAATGCATGCGTTCCCTTTACAGCTTATGCTCAGGCCACTAATGCTCAGTTTGCCTCTTCAATTGATTGGACATGCAACGGAGGTAATCTCTTAGCCGCAAGCGGTAACGAGACCATGGTTTCATTTACCAATCCGGGTACCTACAACTTATGTATGACCATAACGTTTCCGGGTAATTGTGTGGCTACAAAATGTACAACTATTGTAATTAAACCTAAACCCAATGCCTCATTTACTGAAACCGGAATTGTACCTACCTGTCAACCACCATTGAATATCACCTATAATAATACCTCTATTGGAAGTGGCAATACCTATAGCTGGACGTTTCCGGGTGGCTCACCGGCCACATCGGCTTCTGCAAACCCGGGTATTGTAAATTACGGTAGTTGTGGTAGTTATGACGCAATTCTGGTCGTTACCAATAGTCAGGGGTGCGCTGATACGCTGGTAAAACCGGCACTGGTAAATGTTGATTGTCCTATAGCGCAATTCACAGCATCGGCAACATCAGGTTGCTTTCCGGTAGATATTGTATTCAACAGTACTCAAAGCAGTGGTAATCCTATTGCCTGGGAGTGGAATTTTGGTGATTATGGCAACCCAAGTTTTCCAAATCTGACCGTTGTACAATCAACAGCTCAAAACCCAACACATACATATAATGTCTCGGGATGCAGAACCGTTACACTTAAAATAACTAATGCACTGGGGTGCACAGCTACGATTGTGAAACCTAATTACTTATGCTTTGGCACCAAACCCGAAGTAGAATTTTCTGCAAACCCATTGGTTGCCTGTGTTGGACAGCCGATATCCTTCACAAATACTACACAAAATGCCACGGTATGGAATAGCTGGAGATGGGACTTTATTCAAGTTCCGCCGTATGATTTAATGTCTAATTCTAAAAATCCAACTTACTCGTATGCAGATACCGGTGTATTTGATGTTACCCTGATCAGTTGTCAGTTTGGGTGCTGTGATACGTTAACCAAGCCGGATTATATAACCATATTGGCGCCGGTAGCTAAAATGACGGTTTCCAAAAATTGCGTCAATATTTTTGATGCCACTCTAAACGGTACAACATCGGTTGGTGCAGATACATATTCATGGTCTATCCCCGGAGCCACGCCGGCAACATCTAACCTTCCGGTTGTAAACTGTACCTTTCCGATTACGGGTGATTATATTGCAACATTAACCGTTAGTAATATACAAACGGGTTGTACTCATTCAGTAAGTCAAACAATAAGGGTAAGGGATGTGCAGGCTGATTTTTATGCTATGGACACCTTTGGTTGTGCGCCATTTAACTTACAATTAATGAATACGTCTCAGGATGGTAACTCCTGGAAATGGAATATAATCAATGAGGCCAATCAGGTCTACCTCACATTCACCACAATGAATGTAAATACTAGTATCAATGTGCCCGGTAAATATTCAGTTGAGCTTATTGCAACCGATGTTAATGGATGCCGCGATACGTTGCGAAAAGATTTATATATAACGGTTCACGGCTTATCAGTCAACTGGACATTAATGCCAACTTCAGTCTGTGTTCCTATTAATGCTCAATTTATTGGTACTGCTACAGCAACATCAACGTCAGTGCCGATATCCTATCAGTGGAATTTTGGCGATCCGTCGAGTGGGCCGCTTAATACGGCAACAACAATAAATGCTTCACATATTTATAATCAGCCCGGAGCGTATACGATCAGTCTGAGCGTAACGGATCAAATGGGATGTGTAACCGTCAGTACCGGAGTAGATTACATTATTGCACAGAAACCACTCCCAGATTTTTCGGTAGCCGATTCCCTGGTATGTGTAGGTAAGCCGGTTTGTTTTATAAATAATTCTCAGGCTATTCCACCTGCTACATTCCAATGGCATTTTGGTAACGGTATTACCAGCAATGCCTTATCGCCTTGTGTGACTTTTTCCGATACCGGATTATTCACCATTAAACTTATTATTACCGATAACCAGGGGTGTAAAGATTCGTTGATTAAAACAAATTACATCAAGGCGATTAATCCTATTGCAGATTTTACAGCAGATACAACACAAGCGCCATGTCCTCCGTTTACAGTTCAATTTACTTCAAACAGCTCAGGATTAGCCGGCACCACTTCGTACTATTGGGATTTTGGAAATGGTGCTTCATCAACAGCACAGAATCCGGTTCATATATACACCGTACCTGGATCATATTCGGTTACATTGATTATTACAAGCGGGAACGGATGTAGTGATACCATTGTAAAAACAAGCTATATCAACATAGACGGTGCTGTTGCTGATATCACCTCTGACGTGATTAATGGTTGTAACCAACAAAATGTTTGTTTCAATGTATCACAATCAAATTCAATAAGCTTTATCTGGAATTTTGGAGATGGTACGGTTACTCCGGGCACGGATTCCATTTGCTATACCTATACATCTCCCGGCATCTATGAACCATCAGTTATACTTAACAACGGGGCGGGTTGTAGCTATGCATTACCGCTGAATATCATCGATATTATTTCATACTCAGCATCCTTTGAAGCAGATAAATATTATTTGTGTCAAAATGGTACCGTTCAGTTCACCAGCGAGGTAATATCATCAGTTCCTGTAGTATCATATAGCTGGAATTTTGATGACCCCGCCAGTGGAAATCTGAACACATCTGCATCACCCAATCCTTCTCATACATTTAGTAACGTAGGTACATATATTATTGAATTAACGGTAACCAACCAGTATAACTGTACATTTACATTTTCAGATACGGTCTATGTAACCGAGTCGCCTGTTGTTTCTATTGTAGCCCCTTCCGGCGTATGTCCCGGAGCAACCATTGGATTTAATACTACGATTAATTCAATAGCACCTATAACCAATTATGCATGGAATTTCGGAGTATCAGGAGCAGGAAATACATCAAGTTTACCAACGCCAAACTTTACCTATGTTAACAGTGGTAATTACGCTGTGTCGCTTATGATTACTGCGAGCAGTGGTTGTACGGCTTCAGCGAGTCAACCAATTACCGTATATCAAAATCCGGTTGCCAATGCCGGTCCCGACAAAGCAATCTGTTTTGGAGGCAATTCGCCAATAAACGGAACAGGAGGAACATCGTATATATGGTCCCCGTCACTCGGACTTAATAATGCATCCATAGCTAATGTCATCGCCAATCCAACAATTACTACAACATACAATCTTACAGTTACCAATGCCAATGGATGTACTGCGGCAGATCATATGATTTTAACGGTTAATGTATTACCGGTAATTGATGCGGGTGAGGATAATATCATCTGCCCCGGTGTTCCGACAAGTTTATTGGCATCGGGAGCAAGCACATACCAATGGTCACCACTGGTTGCATTAAATAATTCAAACATTGCGAATCCAACAGCCAATCCAACAATAACAACCACATATGTGGTCGTTGGTACTAGTACCTCCGGTTGCACCGGTACCGACACGCTGGTGGTTAACGTGTATCCGGCGGCACAAGCTAATGCCGGTGATGATAAGAGTATATGCTATGGAAAAGAAACTCAGCTGAGCGCTTCAGGTGGCGATTTATATCTTTGGTCACCGGCAATATCGTTAAGTAATCCTAATGGGCAGAATACTTCGGCATCGCCTCAAATTACCACAGTATATACCGTAACCATTACAGATGCCAACGGCTGTTTAGCATCGGATCAGGTAGTTGTTAATGTTATGCCTTTACCAATAGTAGATGCAGGATCAGATAAATCAATTTGTAAAGGAGATTCAACAAACTTAATAGCCAGCGGAGCGGTAACATACCAGTGGCAACCTAACAATACTCTAACGAATAGTAATTCGGCAAATCCACTTGCCATACCATCAGAGACAAATATTTATTATGTAACCGGAACAGATAACAACGGATGTTCAGCAAATGATTCTGTAATCGTTACCGTTATCCAGCCCTTTACGATGGACGTTGGTCAGGGTGCACAGGTTTGCAGTGGATCGCAGGTGCAGTTAACTGCTGAAGGTGCGCTGATTTATCAGTGGTCTCCGGTGAATGGACTCGATAATCCATTTTCGCCTAATCCAATGGCATCACCTACAGGTACAACAGTTTATACCGTTACAGGCTCTGATGGGATTTGTTTTCAGGATGTACAGCAGGTTACCGTTATTGTAAACGAACTACCAACTGCTGAAGCAGGGGAAAATGTAATTATTGTTGCCGGAGAAATGGTAACACTAAACGGACAGGGTAGCGGGAATACCTATACCTGGTCACCATCCAATGGATTAAGCTGTGCCGATTGCCCTAATCCTCAAGCCACTCCGCTTCAGACTACAACATATGTGCTGACCGTTACCAATGAATTTGGTTGTCAGCAATCAGACTCTGTAATAATTCGTGTTGGATGTAATGATGATGTGGTCTTTATACCGAATGCCTTTAGTCCGAATGAAGATGGACTAAATGAATTATTCTATGTGCGAAGCAATGGTATTCGTGAAGTAGAGTATATCAGAGTATTTGATCGCTGGGGAAAACTCTTGTTTGAAACTAATAGTCTCGCAAACGGATGGGACGGCAAATTCAATGGCAAGCCGGTAAATCCGGGTGTCTATGTATACACCCTTAAAGCGACCTGCTCAAACGGACAACCCATTCTCATGCAGGGAAATGTAACTGTAGTAAAATAACATCAATGATATACTAACCATGAAAAACTATTTAAAACTAATTTCAATCATCCTGATTTCATTTCTATATGGATTCAATATAGATCTGAAAGCGCAGGACATTCATTTCTCTCAATTCTACACACAACCCTGGATGTTAAATCCGGCTAAAACCGGATTTTTTAATAGCGATTATCGGATCGGGTTAGCCTATCGTTCCCAGTGGCGATCGGTTACCGTACCGTTTGTGACGTTCGCAGGATCAGCAGAAATGAACAGGGAGATGAAAGGTGCGAGTAAAGATCTGCTTGGTATTGGTGTACATGCATTTACCGATCGGGCAGGAGATGCCAATTTTACCAATAATAACATAGGGTTGAATTTAGCCTACACCTTTGGTCTCGATCGATATCATACCAACTTTATTGGGTTCGGTGCTAACCTGAACGTGTTAAATTCATTCTTCGATTTATCAAGAATGCGCTTCGATAATGAATATAACGGCGGTGCTCTAAATGAACGTTTTGCTACAACAAATTTTGCAACTTTTGACTTTGGTATGGGCGCCGATTACAATTTCATACCCAATGACCGGTTTAACCTCAGCATAGGGCAGGCCGTTCATCATTTAAATAATCCAAGTTTAACATTTACCAATTATGATGGTGCTGTTCTGGCTCGAAAATATGTGAGTACATTCTCAGCAACCTACACAATCAACTCGAAATTTCAATTATTTCCCAGGGCATATGTTGCCTTTCAGGGACCTCATCAGGAAATTAACACCGGTTCATTTCTTAGAATAAAGTTGGATAAAGACAGAAAAGACAAACACGCCTTTTATATGGGTGGATGGTATCGTTGGGGTGATGCCGCTATCGCTGTTGCCCGATTTGATTTTCAGGATGTTTCTATAGGTTTAAGTTATGATATCAATACATCGAAATTAGTATCCGAAACAGAGGGAAGAGGTGGTGCTGAAATTACACTCTCATACCTCGGAAAAAAGTCCGGGCGAGGCCATAAACGGATTAAATGTCCTAAAATGTAGGTGTGTTTTTTTGTAATACAAGAATCAGTTTGTATTAAATCATTGATTATCAGTTTCATTGGATTAAACAGGTATTTTTATTTCATACTTAATACCTAATATACCTATAAATAGGTAACTATTAATAAAGAGTGGCGTAATGAATGTCGGCAAATGTTCATTATGCTCAGATACATACTCATTTTTTTAATACTCTGTCTAACAGGATATGCCTCTAAGGCTCAGCTGAATGCAGATTTCACCATTCAAAATCAATTGGCTACCTATTGCCATCCGGAGGATTTAACCTTTGTGAGCACAACTACCGGCGGAACACCACCATACTCCTATGATTGGAATTTTGGTGTTGCTCCGGGCACGCAGGCAAATACGCAAACTGCCTATTACTTATATTTTAATTGTGGGAATTATACGGTTACACTCAACGTAACCGATGCGGCCGGTCAAACCAGTACTAAAACGCAAACAGTAATTATTAATTGCTCACCATTTGGGCAATTCGGTATGAATGACACGATTGTCTGTGTTGGACAAAAAGTAGGTTTTAAAGATTTTTCGTTTACATACTATCAGGCTTGCACATACAGCTGGAATTTTGATGATCCACTTAGTGGTATATCCAACGAATCAACAGCTCAGGATCCTTACCACGAGTTTTACATACCCGGATCGTATGAGGTCATGATGGTTGTAACCAGCCCTGCAGGTTGTCCGGATACAGTATATAATACGGTAACGGTATTGCCTACGCC
>BJGO01000084.1 GCA_014190535.1 Bacteroidota bacterium
AGCGCTCTTTTGGTGGCACCTTTCCAAAAAGGGGTGATTACGAATACATCAAGCAACGAACAGAATACACATTCTACGATCCAAAGACAGCAACCAAAGAACTTGTTGACGAGGTGTTTGATATTGTAAACGATAAGGGCAAGGCTATCCGTGTTATCAGCACGGCTAAATCCGCTATGCGCGAAAACCTTGCGGAGAGGCTCTATCAGGTAACTTGTCCTGTTTTGTTGATATGGGGGAAAGAAGATAATATAACACCTTCATTTGTGGCCGAGGAGTTTCACAAACTGATTAAAAACTCCGAATTAGTCTGGATGGAACAATGCGGTCACGCGCCTATGATGGAAAAGCCTGTAGAATTTAATCGCTTAATGGCAAACTTCCTGAACAAAATCTGCGTTTCTGTGTAGAAAGAGTATATGAGAGCCGCAGAATTAATTATTCATACCATCCCAACACTTAAACCATCAGACAGTTGTTCGCAATCATTAAAAATCATGAACGACTATAATCTAACTCAGCTTCCGGTTGTAAATGGGTTGCAGTTCCTTGGATTGGTTTTTGAGGAGGAGCTTTTAAATATCGGCGAACCCGAAAGCGCCATCGGTAGTCAGAAACTAAGGCTTATAACCCCTCATATCCATGATCACGAACATGTATTTGAAGTCTTGAAAGTTGCCACAAATCTCAAATTGCGGATTATACCGGTTATTGATAAAGACAATAACTACATCGGTTGTATTACTTCGGATAGCTTATTATCCTATATGGCAACAAGAACAGATATATGTGAGTCGGGAGGAATCATTGAACTGGATATACCTGTTAATGATTATTCACTATCTGATGTTTCTCGTCACGTTGAAAGTAATCAAGCTAAAGTGTTGTGCGCATTTGCCTACACGAATAATCAGGAGAACGGCATCCGCTTGACTATTAAAATCAACACACCTAACGTACAAGCTACCATACAAACGCTGGAGCGACATAAATACAAAATAACGGACTCTTACCAGGAACCGGAGTTTTATAATGACTTAAAGGATCGATACGACGCCTTGATGAATTATTTAAATGTATAGCTGTTTTGAAACGAAAATAAACCAAACAACAACAGGCATTATCCTTATACTGCTTTGTCTGTTCTCAAAAAAAATTATTGCTCAGACCGACAGCTCCTCCACCTTAAAAAGACCGGTATCCATTTATCTTCGAAATATCATCATTGAGGGGAACATCAGAACAAAAGATTTTATTATTCTTCGCCATCTTACCATTGCCCCCGGCGATTCTTTATCCTTGTCAGATATTCCCGGTTTGTTTGAAGAGAATAAGAGCAACCTAGTAAATCTTCAGCTTTTTATCGATGTGCAGTTTAATCTAAAAAACTGGGAGGGAAAACAAACGGATATCTATATTACCGTTAAAGAGCGCTGGTATTCATTACCGATGATTTCTTTTGATATCTATGATCGCAATTTTAACTCATGGTGGGTTACCCACAATGCTGATTTAAGGCGCGTTCAATATGGAGGACGTTTTTTACAACAGAATGTAAGGGGGCGCGACGAAGATCTTTATGTGATTTTACTCAATGGATTTGCCCAGCGAATAGAGGCCGGATATAATATGCCCTATATCAATAAAGGGATGTCTATTGGTTTGCGAGCCCGTATTTATGCCAATCGAAACCGCACCCTGCAGTATTACAATTTAGATAATAAAGAACAGTTTTACTGGGATGACAATAAATATCTGCGAACCAGTTATGGCGGCTCGCTGGATTTCACCATTAGACCCGGCATTCGTTTCAGACAGGTATTGAGTGTTTCGTATAATTATGCATCGATTAATGATTCTATTTACAGACTAAATTCATTCTATTTTGATTCAGCAAAAACACAGCAGTATATAGGTTTGCGTTATACCGTAATAAACGACAATAGAGATTGGGCGGCATATCCACTGAAAGGGTCTTATACAGAAGCAACAATAAATAAAACGGGTGTAGGCAAACTTTTAAGTACTACCGATTTAACGGCACTATATCTGATTTATGCCCGCTATATTCCATTAAGTGCAAAATGGTTTTCATCAGTAATGTTAAGATCGAAAATATCCTTTCCAATATATCAACCCTATTATAATCAACGAGGGCTTGGTTATAAGAGTGATTATGTGTCGGGATATGAATATTACATTATTGATGCACAATCTTATGCATTAGTTCGAGCCAACGTAAGATATAGGTTGTATCGATTGCGCATTCCGGTTATGAATCCGTTTATGAAAACAAACAACTATATGCCCGTTTATTTTTATCCAAAACTCATGCTGGAATCGGGTTATGCATTAGACCAAACAAGCCGCACCGACAACCCGCTTTCCAACACCTTGTTGCGAAGCATTGGTTTGGGTGTTGACATAGCAACAGGTTACGACTTTGTCTTTCGTGTGGAGTATAGTTTAAATCATCGCCTGGAAAAAGGTTTATATTTACATTTTTCGGGATTGTTTTAACATAATATGACCATTGCTCTTTACAGCAGAAGCATTCATGTGCGCGATGTAGCTTTTATCCAGAAACTTCTGTATACCCTGCGCGACAGAAAAATAAACGTACTTATATATGAAGGATATTACAAAGAGCTGAAACAAATCATTGATGTACCCTCGTCATTCACAACCTTCAATACACATAATGACATACATAATACCGTAAATTATTTTATCAGTCTTGGAGGAGACGGAACACTGCTGGATGCGGTGATGTTTGTACGCAACTATGAAATTCCGGTTATGGGTGTCAATTTGGGGCGATTAGGTTTTTTAGCTTATGTTGGTAAAAATGAGATTAACGAAGCTCTGGACGCATTGTTTAATGGCACATTTACTGTAGATATGCGAACAATGATTTCGCTGGAGGCCACGCCATCATTATTTGGCGAATTGAATTATGCTCTGAATGAATTTACTATTGTTAAAAAAGACACCTCGTCCATGCTAACCATTCATGCTTATCTGAATGGTGAATTTTTAAATTCCTACTGGGCTGATGGCTTGATTGTATCCACAGCAACCGGCTCTACGGGCTATTCGCTCAGTTGTGGTGGCCCTATTATTGCACCATCGTCAAGCGATTTTGTGATTACACCTATTTCACCACACAATCTGAATGTGCGCCCATTTATTGTGCCGGATAACTCAGTGATATCGTTTGAAGTAGAGGGAAGAAACTTAAATTACCTATGTACACTGGACTCTCGCATCGAAACAATCGACTCGTCCTATCTGCTCGCAATAAAAAAGTGTGAACACATGCTCAGTCTGGTTCGCCTGCCCGATCACAGTTTCTTAAGAACGCTGTCATCTAAACTGAACTGGGGAAGCGACTCACGCAGAAGATACTAATAGCTAATAGGCATAGCAGTTTTTAACCCATTGATATAATTCATAATCAGAGGCGTTTAGTATAAAAAACTCATTGGGTCGACATTTCTGTTTTAATGTTTCCAGGTCAAATGTTTTATCGCCTGTTATATTCATTAACAATTGCTTGGGTAAACGATAATTCAACAAGTCGTCAAAGTAATTTTTTTGAAGTATTTCGTTAAGCTTCGATTTTTCTTTTTCAACTTTGCTAAACTGAGCATATAAAAACGATATAGGATTCATAAGCGTGGCTTCGGGCGATTTTAAGGCTCTGCTGTAATATATAGAATCCTGCTTTCGACTTAGTTCAAGTGGATTTTCATTTATGATGATTAAAGGCAAATTGCTAAGGTCGCGACGCATCTCAATACGTAAGTATTTTTTTTTGTTTGACATCGAGTCGGGAATGTTTCTTACAACCACACGTAACGTAACATAACCGACATAAGAGATTCTTATGGCGTCATTATCGGTGCAGGCAATTTCAAACGATCCGGTGCGATCTGTAATAAACGCACGATTATCGCTCAGCCTTATTAGGGTTGCTTTATCCAGAGGTTTTTGAGTTATAGAATCTACAAGAACACCCGATACCACAACTACGCTTTGTGATCTGGCCGAAAGAGTACAGAATGCCAGACTCATTATTACAAATAGAAAAAGCCATTTGCAGGAATTGCCGTAGGGGGGTGTATTTGCCAATAATAAATTAATTAAGAGAAAATGTATTGCGGTTTACGATGCGTAATTTGGCAAAGCGAAGCATTAACTTTTTATTTCCTACGCCATTCTGAAAAAAAATCGTTGCCATGCGATCCGAGGCACCACCCTCAATCAGCATAACTTTTCCGTATCCGAAACGTTGGTGTTCAACATCCATTCCCGATTGTATTGTTGCCGAATCATCAGGAATAAAATTATCGGAGGGCTTATGAGTATAAGTTGCCGCAGGCTTGGATTCAATAATCTCCGGCTTGTCTGCGCGATCGGAACGAAGGTGTGTTTGCCTGTCTGAATTAGAAAAAGTAAACTCCAAATTATCTTCGTTAATCTCCCGCAAAAACCTGCTCGGTTCGCTATATATCATATTTCCGTAACGGTAACGCGACACAGAAAAAGATAGATTTAATTTTTCCTTTGCCCGGGTTATGGCAACATAAAATAATCGCCGCTCTTCTTCAAGATCCTCGCGGCTATCCATACTCATCATGCTGGGAAATAAATTTTCTTCAAGTCCGACTACAAAGACGCAGGGAAACTCTAAGCCCTTGGCCGCATGTACAGTCATGAGCTTAACTACATCACTATTTTCTTTATCTCTGTCGGCATCGGTAAGCAGGGTAATTTCCTGTAGCCATCGTCCGAGGGATTTATCTTTTTGCA
Organism: Bacteroidota bacterium; assembly: GCA_014190535.1. GTDB lineage: Bacteria > Bacteroidota > Bacteroidia > Chitinophagales > UBA10324 > BJGO01. The sequence goes on from BJGO01000084.1 coordinate 4,816, forward strand.
TTTGTTCTAATACTTCGCCATCTGCAGTTATTTCAGGAACCTCTGTTTCGGTAAACTCACGAATACCATTCAATAGCTCCTGCAGATTTTCATAACGACTCAAACCTTCAACAGATTTATCATTATACAAATCCTGATGGATTCCGGAGGTGCGCGCAATATGTGTAGCCAGATCAAAAGCATTTTTAGTTTTAAGGTGTATCGCAAAGCTTTTAATCATAGTTATAAAGTTGCTTACATCATTTACGGCACGGCTTCCACTCATGTAAGAGCCTATTTTTTCTAAAACATCCCAGAGCCTCAAATTATTTTCACTGGCAATAATAGTTGCACGATCGAGTGTCGTATTTCCAATTCCGCGTGCGGGATAGTTAATAATTCGTTTTAAGGCTTCTTCATCGTAATGATTAACTGTAATGCGCATATAGGCAAGCAAATCTTTAACCTCTTTTCTTTGATAAAAACTAAGTCCGCCATAAATAATATAAGGAATGTTAAGGCGGCGCAACGACTCCTCAAAGGATCTGGACTGTGCATTGGTTCGGTATAGTATAGCGAAATCGTGATTATGGCGTTGCTCACGCATCTTGGATTCAAAAATTTTGTCAGCAACTATTTTTCCTTCATCGTTATCGGATAGTGCTTTAAATACCTTTATGCGTTCGCCGCCGTCATTTTCGGTCCATATTTCTTTTGGTATCTGATTTCTGTTTCGTTGTATAATTGTATTAGCGGCACTTACTATATGTTTGGTGCTCCGATAATTTTGCTCCAGCTTGTATTCCCGGGCATCGGGATAATCTTTTTTAAAGCTGAGTATGTTTTCAATTGTGGCGCCGCGAAAAGAATAGATGCTTTGTGCATCGTCGCCAACAACAGTTATATTCTCATAAACTGCACCCAGCTTTTTTATAATCTCATACTGAGCAAAGTTGGTGTCCTGAAATTCATCAATAAGTACATATTTAAAACGATTTTGATAGCGGTGTAACACTTCGGGTACGCGATTCAATAGTTCATACATTTTCATCAGCAGATCATCGAAGTCCATAGCTCCGGCTTGAAACAGTCGTGCATTATATATTTTATATACCTCAGATAGTCGTGGCTTGCCCGAGGATTCATCACTGCTACGTAGGTTAAAGTCCATAGCATATTCTTCAGGTGTAATTAAACTGTTCTTGGCCATAGATATGCGATTGTGAATGACATTCGGCTTGTAATAGGTTGTGTTCAGTCCCAGCTCTTTAATTATGGTTTTAAGCAAACTGCGCGAATCGTCTGTATCATATATTGAAAAGTTGGACGGATAGCCTATGTGTTGGGCCTCATAACGAAGAATGCGAGCAAACACAGAGTGGAAGGTGCCAATGTAAAGGTTTCGGGCCTCTAACCCGATAACATGTTCAACGCGCTCCCGCATTTCTTTGGCAGCTTTGTTAGTAAACGTTAACGCCAGAACACTGAACGCATCAATCGGTTTATTGTGAGCATCTCGTTTTTCGCCAAGCAGATAAGCAATACGATATGTTAATACACGCGTTTTACCGGATCCGGGGCCCGCAACAATAATTACCGGACCATCAGTATTAATAACAGCATTACGCTGTGCCTCATTAAGTGTATCTAAAAAACCCATTTGATAAAATTATAAATCAATTTTTTGCTAAGCCGAATTTTATATAACCAATCATCATTATTACCATATAATAAAAAGCCGGATTATTTCCTCATATCGGGCGCCAATCATTAATTTGCAAAAAAACCATTAGGTTATGGATGGCAAATCACGTGTAGTTATTGAAAAAGTAAGTCCCGAAATTGACGGTGGTCGATTTTACTCAAAAGCGGTATTAGGCGATTCGGTTGTGGTCGAAGCAGATATTTTTGGCGATGGTCACGATATAACACAGGCTATACTTTGTTACCGTCACGAAAAACAAAAGAACTTCAGGGAGGTGCATTTCAGTTTACCGGAAAATGATCGTTGTGCGGCTTCTTTTATTGCCGATACCAAAGGATTATACATATGTTCAATAAAAGCATGGGTTGATCACACGTTAACCTGGCACCACGGTATTAAGAGAAAAATAGCTGCCGGCGAACAGGTTGCCGTGGAGTTGGCTGAAGGAGCTCAGCTATTAACACAAATGATCGAGCAGGCTTCAAAAGCAGATGCAAAACAACTTAAACTGCTTGCCGAACTGTTTCTTAATAAGAAAAAATATGATGCCGCATGTCTTGCCGCCAGCGAGGATGCTATTCATCATTATGCATACAAGTATCCTTTGTTTGCCGCTATTACGACCTACCCGGTTGAGCTAAATATTTATGTCGACAGGCCGCGTGCGGGTTTCAGTACGTGGTACGAATTATTTCCTCGAAGCACCTCTTCAAAAGAGCATACACACGGCACATTTAACGACGTAATAAAATTGTTGCCCAGGCTTAATGAAATGGGCTTTGATGTATTGTACCTTCCCCCCGTGCACCCTATTGGTGACTCATATCGAAAAGGGAAAAATAATAATCCAAAAGCCGGCTCCGGAGAACCCGGTTCTCCCTGGGCAATCGGAAATGCCGATGGGGGGCACAAAGCTATTCATAAGGACCTTGGAACTTTAGGGGAGTTTAAAAAACTGGTTAACGAAGCCGATAAATACGGTATTGAAATTGCCATGGATTATGCTCTGCAGTGTGCACCGGAGCATCCTTATGTAAAAGAACATCCACAGTGGTTTAAATGGCGATCTGATGGAACTGTTCAGTATGCCGAGAATCCACCAAAGAAATATCAGGATGTATTGCCAATACATTTTGAAACAGACGACTGGAAAAACTTATGGATAGAATTAAAGGGAATATTGCAGTATTGGATTAAGCAAGGCGTTAAAATATTTCGCGTTGATAATCCACACACTAAACCGTTTATTTTCTGGGAGTGGATAATAAATGAAATCAAAAAAGAACATCCCGACGTATTGTTTCTGTCTGAAGCATTCACCAGGCCTAAAGTAATGCAACAATTGGCGAAAGTGGGGTTCTCTCAATCATATACTTATTACACCTGGCGTACATCAAAGGCTGAACTGATCGAATATATGACAACCTTGACGCAAACGGAGATGAAAAACTATTTCCGCCCCAACTTTTGGCCTAATACACCGGATATATTGCCATATAATTTACAAAGCGGCTTAGAGGCGGTATTCTTTACGCGGTTTTTCCTCGCCGCAACCTTATCCTCCAACTATGGTTTTTATGGTCCTGTTTTTGAATTTATGGTACACGACGCATTGCCGGGTAAAGAGGAATATTATAATTCGGAGAAATATGAAATAAGTAAATGGGATTGGAGTAAAAAGACCCGCTTTACCGAACTAATTTCTAAAGTAAATCAGGCACGAAGTACAAATAAGGCATTACAAAGCACCAATAATATTCAGTTTTGCGATATAGCGAATGATCAGTTGCTATCCTACTTTAAACAGAGTGTCGGGGGAGATAATCAACTGCTATTTGTAGTAAACCTTGACCCTTATCACAAACAAGATGGATGGCTTAAAGTGCCCTTAAAGGAAGCAGGCCTTTTGGCCGATCAGGAGTTTACGGTTCATGATGTGTTAACCGGAAGTCAATATGTATGGAAGGGGGAGTGGAATTATGTTGCCCTTGACCCTCACGTACTGCCCTTTCATTTGTTCCGACTGGAAAAGAAATAAAGAATATGATTAAGACGGAAGATTGGCGACATATTATTAATGACCGAAAGTTGTTGGAGGAGTTTGAAGTTCGCCTGATTCCCGGTTATCTGAAACGTTGTCGTTGGTTTAGTGCAAAGTCTGCCAATCTTCAAAAGGTTAAGATCGCTAACCTGATCAGCGTATTTTGCGAACAAGAGTGCGCACACCTTCTTTTTGTAAACACCTATTTCGGTGAAAACAAGGGCGACACTTTCTTGCTCCCGATTACATTAGCCAATCCGGAACACGTAAATGCCAAGGCCATTATCGGAGAGCTCGAAATACAAGATAAGCCTTACCTGATGATTGATGCGCTCTACAGTCCTGAATTCATCGCCGCACTTTTTCGTGCTATGGCGGAAGAAAAAGAATATGATTTTGGCGAAGCCCGCATCATATTTAAGCGAGGCAAAGGATTGAAGCCAGATGAGTTGTATGCCAACGCTACAACTCTTGATCTAGATCAAAGCAACTCTTCAGTTATTATTAATGATCATTATTTCTTTAAACTGTTTCGTAAAATTTTTCCCGCTATAAATCCCGACTATGAAATAGTTTCGTTTCTGTCGGAGGAGACCAATTTTAGCAATCTGCCCGCATTTTCAGGAGTGATGACATGGTATCATAACGATACACCAACCACACTTGCATTAATGCAGTCAAAAGTTGATTACATAAAAGATTGCTGGTCTTTGTGTGGTGATTATCTGAACGATTATTTATTTAGTGTTCAGCAAGGAAAACGGGAGATTCCCGAAAAAGGATTCACTTTATCCCGACTACTTGCTCAACGCACTGCGGAACTACATCTGGCTTTGGCTTCCGGCACCTCGCCTGCCTTTGTTCCCGAATCGTACTTGAATACAGATTATGCCGAAAAACAATTTATCCGCCTCCATAAATTATTGGATCATCGTGCGGAACTACTTACAATAAACCGCGAAACGTTGAGTGATTCAGGAAAATATCTTGCCGACACGTTTATTGCCAACAGGCCCTTTATACTCGATTATTTTAAAGATCTAAAACAAAAAAAAATACAAGGCATACGAACAAGGATTCATGGCGATTATCATCTGGGCCAGATATTATTTACAGGCAACGATGTTATCATTATAGATTTTGAGGGTGAGCCGGAGAGCAACATAGAGGAGCGGCGGGTTAAACACAGCCCACTTAAAGATATCGCCGGGCTATTGCGCTCGTTTCATTATGCAGTATGCGCAAAACTTTTTTTTAGTAACGAAACCAAAGATGTTGCCGCCGAAGATGTTTATGATGCAACTAATTTCTGGTATGATCAGATACGAAACGAGTTTTTAAAAACCTATTTTTCATTAACCGATTCAATCTATCAATACGCTGAAAACAAACAATCTGTGGATTATTTACTTAACCTTCATTTATTGGAAAAAGCAATTTATGAACTCGGCTACGAACTCAACTCAAGACCCGACTGGGTTATCATTCCTTTGAAAGGAATTGAGCACACCATCCAGCAGTTTCGCTCTACAACAAATTAATTAAGCCTTTCAATTACACCACCATCGAACATGGCCAAATCAAAAAAATCAAAAAAAATCAGCAACGAAACATCGGATGTTCGTACGATAGAATTTTTTTCTCTATTCACCGACTATGATATTGAACTGTTTAAATCGGGAAAGCACTATAGGTTGTATGAGAAATTAGGGTCACACATTGTTGAGCATCAAGGTGCAAGCGGCGTTTATTTTGCTGTTTGGGCGCCCAATGCACGCTATGTGTCTGTAATTGGCAATTTCAACAGCTGGAACAAAGGGGCGCATCCCCTTCAGCCAAGATGGGATGGCAGTGGTATATGGGAGTGTTTTATTCCACGAATAGGTCAAGGTGAGGTTTATAAATATTTTATTAATACTAAAGACAATGAGGATTTAGAGAAGGGCGACCCATACGCCTTCTTCTGGGAGGTGCCGCCAATGACCGCATCTATTGTATGGGATTTAAAATATAAATGGAGTGACAATAAATGGATGAAAAAGAGAGCCGCTATTAATGCATTAAATGCACCCATTTCGGTTTATGAAGTTCATTTAGGTTCATGGCAAAGGAGTCCTCATCATCCCGAAAAATATCTTGACTATAAACATTTGGCTAAATCGCTAACAGAGTATGTTAAGGATATGGGCTATACACATGTT
>BJGO01000085.1 GCA_014190535.1 Bacteroidota bacterium
TACTAAAACCGAGGATGTCATTTATTTGATTTTATCCGTTCTAGCAATACTTTTCATTATCATCGAAGTCGTTGATTTGGCATTCATTTTTTATAGAGAAATTCGCGACTTTTCATTTTATAATGTTAAGCCACTAGGGCTTTCAGGAGTTCCAATATTCTTTAATATCATCATAACACTTGAAATATTAGAAACTTTTAAAAATCATCATAGCGATATTCTAGGAAAGGTAAAATTGATACTGCTAATAGCAATAACCGCCATTGTAAGAAAATTAATTACTCTAGATATCAAGTATTCCGAATACCATTTACTTTTTGGTATATCTGTTTTAATATTGTCGTTGTGCATTGGATATTATTTTCTTGCAAAAAAAGACAGCTCCTCTTCAAATAAACTAAATTCACCAATTGAACACACTGATAACTAAAATTACTGCACTAACGCTTGCATTTGTAATGATAAGCACGGCAGTTATTCCTTGTACTGGCATTACACTCAAATCGAAAGATGGAGGTGTAGTTGTTGCGCGCACGGTTGAGTGGGCATTGAATGATGCTCAGCACAATCAAATAATGGTTGTCCCTAGAAATAAAAAGTTTATTGGGCAAACACCTGAAGGTAATAATGGAATGAAATGGGATGGGAAATATGGTTTTGTAACCTTAACAGCATACGGCCAGCCATACGGCCCAGATGGAATGAATGAAGAAGGCTTGTATGTTGGAGTTTACTATTTACCAGATTACGCTGAATATGGTGTATATGATGCAGCAAAAGCTGACAGATCAATGAGTGTTGGAGATTTGATGCAATGGATGTTATCCTCATTCAAGACAGTAGATGAAATTATAGCAAATCTCAATTCAGTGCTAGTTGTTAATGTTGACAATAAAGATTTTGGCGGTGCTGCTTTACCGTTTCACTTCAAAATAGTTGATCCAAGCGGAAATAGTAAAATAATTGAAATCGTTAATAAAGGAGAGGTGAAGGTTTACGAACCTTATATCGGAGTTATTACAAATTCACCAACCTATGATTGGCACTTAATAAATCAACGGAACTATCTTAATCTTTCAACAGCTCCTAACAATGCAATGACTTTCGAACCATACACACTCAAGCCAATTGGTGGTGGTTCTGGTTTAATTGGTTTGCCTGGAGATTTTACGCCTCCATCAAGGTTTGTAAGAGCTGCGGCCTTTACTGCATCTTGCCGGCCCTTAGAAACAAGCGTTGATGCGGTTTTTGAATCATTTAGAATATTAGATAACTTTAATATTCCTCTTGGAGCACAAGTGCCTAAAGACCATTTGCCTTCTGACATTGTTAGTGCAACACAAGTTACCTCTTCATCTGATTTGAAAAACAAAGTTTATTACTACCACACGATGTGGAATAGACAAATTCGAAAAATTGATTTAAAAGCCATTGATTTTGCCACAGTAGAGGAGCAAATAATTGATGACGATGCAACAAAAACAAATACTGTGAAAGATGTAACTCCAAAGTGAAATCCCAAAAAAATTAAGAAAAATAAATAATACTATTTGTGATATGAAAATAGTATTACTTAAAAATATTTTAAAAATCAAAACTTAAAAAAAAATGAAAAAAGCATTTATTTTAACACTAACCTCTTTAACAATTAGCTTAATTAGTTTAGCGCAATTATCAATTCGAGGACATTTAGGAATTAATACACAAAAAATAGATTTTGAGACCATTCAAGGCCAAATTAAAGGATCGACTGGCTTGAGTATTGGCATAGATGCTCAATTTGGGAATATGTTTTATTTTCAACCAGGTATTAATTACTCTGCCAAAAAATTTAAAATAGATGGAATTGGAGAGATAACGGCCAATAAATTAAATGTGCCTGTTATGTTTGGTTTAAGAATGTTTAAACCGAAAAGTAGTTTCTCAAATAACATTCGATTTTTTGGCGGCCCTAACTTTTCGAATATCATCAATGAAAAAATTTCGGATGCAATTACCGATATTAATAAAGATGATTTAAAAGACTTCAATATAGATGCAATTGCAGGAATTGGCCTTGATGTAAGAATATTTTTTATCGATTTAGGTTATAAATATGGATTGAATGATTACATAAATAAAAATGGAAAATCAGCACCACTAAACAGTTTTTTTGTCAATTTGGGAGTGCGTTTCTGATTGATTTATACTGAATTCGATTTTACGTTTATAGGTATTTTCTTATTGCAAAATTGATTTCACACGTCGTTAAATTTAATTATGAAAACAGAAATTCAATTGTGTGTGCTGCTTTTTTTGTTCCAATTGCTTGTGGTTGATCTTTCTGCTCAATCATCCATATTGAAACCGGGCTTCGACAAAGAAGAGTTTATTGAGCTACTTAAAGTTTCAAGCCGACAAGGTGATACATTATACAATCCCAACTTTCCAGCCCCTCAATTCTTTGAGAAAGTGTATCGTTCAAACGTAACGGGTTTGGCTAATCGCTGGGATCTCTGGTTGTCGGATGAATCCACAGCTGTTATTAGTATTCGCGGAACTACCATGGAAACAGTAAGCTGGCTTGAGAACTTCTACGCTGCGATGGTTCCTGCTAAAGGGCAACTTAAATTATCGAACGATTTTGTTTTTGATTATCACTTGTGCGATGACGAAAAAGCAGCAGTCCACACTGGCTGGTTAATTGCTACGGCATTTCTTTCAAAAGACATTTTACCGAAACTGGATTCACTTAGTAATATCGGCGTTAAGCAATTTTACATCATGGGGCACAGTCAAGGTGGAGCAATTGCCTATTTATTAACCGCACATTTTTTAAATCTCCAAAAGGAGAAGAAAATCTCTGAACAACTTGTATTTAAAACGTATTGCAGTGCTGCTCCCAAGCCCGGCAATCTCCATTTTGCTTATGCATACGAAAAAATGACTCAAGGTGGATGGTCTTTTACAGTTGTGAATTCAGCCGATTGGGTTCCCGAAGCTCCGTTTTCCATTCAAACCACGATGGATTTTAATCCTGCAAATCCCTTTGCAAACGCAAAAAGCGTTATTAAAAAGGCTCCATTCTTCAAGCGGATTGCGATGAATTATTTTTACAATAGTTTAGATAAACCCACTAAGAAAGCAAATAAACGTTACCAGAAACAATTGGGAAAAACGTTGGGAATGTTTATCAAAAAGAGTCTGCCCGAATATGAAACTCCAACCTTTTTTAACTCCAATAATTATGTTAGAACGGGAGATAACATCGTTCTTTTTGCAGATTCAAATTATTACAATTTATTTCCAATCGATAAAGAGAAGATTTGGACGCATCATGCTTTCGAACCCTACTTGTATTTGTGCGAAAAATATTCTGATAATTCAGTGATATCCATTCAAAGTCAAAGTCTTGGAACAGCTTTCATTAATGCAGAAATAACAAACAAAACTTCACTCGATAGTATTGTTATTTACGATAAAGAAAATTCTTGGAAAATAAAATCATCATTAAAATTTAAAAATGGAAATATTGAATTCGATACATTAAATGGAATTGAAAACAAGATTTATTCTGTTTACATTTTTATAAACGGGAAGCAAAACGAGTTGGGAAAAATCGAGTTGTCGCCCAACAATACTTTTTCATTTCAACTAGATGAACGAATGCCTCATACATCCATTCGTTATTCAGGGCATCATGCCAACATTAATAATTTTATGGCATTTATCAGTAAACAGCAATTTCAATTGTCACAAACGTTGGATGATATTATTACGCAGGATTCACTTGAACTTTTAATCAATGAAAAGAAAGCACTTATAATCGAACAAAGTTCTAAATTCAAAGTGACGGAAAGTGTTTTAAACTCCAATTTGCTCGACTACGATAACTTTTGCAAAACGCTTCTTCAGAAGAATCAGAAATATCAATACAAAAATTCGCTTTCTGGTTTGGTTGGGAATCAATTCACGTTTAAAGATAAAAACGGCAAAAATGTCCCTTTGGAAAATTTTCGAGGGAAGTACATTTATATTGATGTTTGGGCAACATGGTGTAAACCTTGCAGAGAAGAATTCCCATTTTTAGATTCACTAAAAAAGCATTTTAAAAATGAGAATGCGCTTCAAATTATTGCGGTTAGTGTTGATAAAGACTTCCAAAAATGGTCCAAATTTGTAACCGAAAACAACATGAATGGAATTCAATTGCACGCAGCTTCGGATTCTGATTTTGTTAAATTCTATGATATCGCAGCCTTGCCAAGGTATATATTGATAGACAAAAACGGAAATGTAATGAATCCATCAGAGATGAGACCATCAGAACCTAGTCTCATCAAGAAAATAGAAGATACCATCAAAGACTTATAAAACTCAAACTGCTAATTTGTTCTTGAATTTTTAAATGCCAAACAATATTGGTTGTTATCGAAATTAAAGTACCACGACAGATTTTGAAATTGTACGTGATGATTTAGAATTAGAAACCGTTAAATTAATTGTTCTCGAAAGTGATCCGGTTAAAGGAAGAATAATAAATTGCTCAGTTGAGGATTTTCCGCTTCCTATCATTTGTAAACCTGCTTGCGGCTTCCATGAATAAGTATCTGCATTTTCACTACAAGATGCATTTAAAAATATTGTATCGTTTACAAAATATGCAGATTTATTGAACTCAGCGCATGCTTCCAATTTCTTTCTACAAGAACTAGCTAATGCAAGCGTAATGAATAAAGCAGAAGAATAAAATAGGTATTTCATATTTTAAATTTGTTTCTGCGAAAATACATAATTATAAGCTAAAATCCAAAATTCAATTTTCAATCGAGGATTTTGAATATTACATTATATCATCATCTCTTTATTCGTCAAAAATTGAAGGTAATACCCTTGATGCTAATAGTTTCTTTAGAAATCGAGGTAAAAAAACATCACCTAAAAAGAAAGAGGTACAAGAAATCGAAACGCTTATAGAAGCATATAAATTTTGCTCTGAAAATAAATTAAATAGAACAAATTTTTTAAAAGGTCATTAGATACTATCAAAAACTTTATTACCAGTTAAAGAAAGAGGTGTTTTAAGAAAAGAACAAGTTGGTGTTAGAGATTCTAAAACATTAAAACCTGTTTATTTAGCGGTAGAACCTCAATTTCTTAAGGAAGAATATAGTAAACTGTTTGACGATATTGATGAATTATTAAAAAGAGAATTAAGCCATAAAGAAATATTTTATTTTGCTTCAATGAAGCATATATGGTTAGCTAAAATACACCCTTTTAGTGATGGTAATGGAAGGTCTGCACGATTATTAGAAAAGTGGTTTTTAGTTTCAAAATTGGGTCTTTCTGCATGGTCAATTAATTCTGAAAAATATTATTGGGATAACCGTCCCGATTATTATCAAAATATTGCTCTTGGATATAATTATTATGTTCTTAATTGGAACAGATGTATACCATTCTTGTTAATGTCGCCAGAAGCTATGCGGCTTTCCTAATACACTTACCCATAACGTCAGTCTGTGAAAAAACCGTATTGTTTTCGGTTTCTGTAAGATAATTAACCAGAAACAATAGGTCCCGTGCAAACTCCAGGTGATTGGGAGAAAGGCTTCCTTCCATTTTGGGAAGAGCAATGATGTATCCTTCATCAACCAATGCATTCACAATGTTCATGTATGCAATAGCCATCAGCACCTTTTAATCTAAATGTCTTATCTATACTTAAATTCTTCACTGCTAATTCTTTCAAAGTGGATTGATCGATTTTCTTCATAGGATTTTTTTTATCGTTTCTTAGTATGATAAATATAAATCCACTTCTTTTACCCTTTTAAAAAATTCGTGCATTAGCAGACTTTTACTTTGATAATTAGAATCAAAAATATTGAGAACAGGGATTGGGTTTGGAGAAAAATAGAGTCTAAAATTTCGCTGAAAAAGGTCAAAATGTTTAAACTATGTTTAAACCAGAGCCGATTTTAGCATTTCCAGTAAAAACAACAAACCCTTGAAAGCTTTTGCTGACAAGGGTTTCATTAAGTTGCGGAGACAGGACTCGAACCTGTGACCTTTGGGTTATGAGCCCAACGAGCTACCAACTGCTCCACTCCGCGATTTCTTGCCGCAAATATAGCTGTATTAAATTGGTTATTTTAACTATTGGTAAAAATAATTACCTGGCACGATCTGTCTTGGCCCGGTACATAATACCAATAGCGATAACGATGTAGCCGACGGCAATGATAATGGGAGAAAGTGTAATGCGGGTAAAACTATAGATCTCATCCGGGTTATACGAATCTGCGGGTTGTTGTCCGCCGGACATAAGCACATAGCCAATAATAAGGATGAATATGCCGAAGCCAATGATATAATAATTTTCTTTATTAAGTAAAAAGTTAACCGTAGGAACCGAATTGGTGGGGTTACCCTTTACCGATTTTGAAGATTTGCCTGCTGTACTCATAGCGTGGTAAAAGTAATAAAGGTTTAATACAACTCATCAAGTTTCATCTTAAGATATTTCCCCACAGCAAAATAGGTGCTCAGTGAGGAGAAAAATACGCCAAAACAAACCACAATACTAAAAAGAGTTATGGTAAGCGATACATCCTGTAGCACAGTTAATTCGGGTATAACGCTGATGAGTATGTTCAGTAAGATCACCAAACCGCCTACAGCAAGCAGGCCACTTAAAATACCTTCGAAAAGGCTTCGTATTAAGTAGGGTTTAACGATAAACCAACGGGTGGCCCCTACCAGTTTCATACTGCGAATGATAAAACGGTTGGAGTACATGGCCAAACGAACCGTTCCATCAATCATCATAAACGTAATGATCAACAGAATGATCGAAATGGCTACGACAATCAGTGTAAGCTTTTTGAGATTATCATTGATGGCATCAACCAGTTTTTTTTCGTAATAGAACTCTGCAACACCAACCTCACCAATCAATCTGTTTTGAATGAACTGAATACTATCGCTATTTGCGTATTTCGCTTTCAGCTTGATATTGATGGATGCATACAGCGGGTTATTATCGAGCATCTCCCTGAAATCATCTCCCGTAAGTTCTATGTATCGATTCATAGCCTCCTCTTTACTCACAAATTCGAACTGTTGTGTATAAGGTGCTGAGGCAATTTTTTCTTTAAGGGTAATAATGCGCTCGTTTTCAATGGTGTCTTTTAGAATAACCGAAAACTCTACACTCTCCTTAAACTGATCGATCAGTTTATTGCCATGTAGAAAAATCAAAAACGATATGCCTACCATAAACAACACCAATGAAGTTGTTATGATGGCATATACCCTGGATAAATTATTTCCACGCTTTACAGACACACTGAGGCTTATTTTATGCCGCTAAAATTATAGTTGGCCGGGGGCATGTAGCAATGTAGATTTCAACATCTGCCATTAATTTGTATCCACTGTGCAATAAGGCGCCAAGGAATTAGTTTTGCAGGCATGAATGACATGGATATCTCAAGGATTGAGCAGGAAATAAATGACTTCTGGAATCGTCAGCAGATTTATAGAGTAAAAGCAGACACGAGTAAACCAAAGTATTATGTGCTGGATATGTTTCCTTATCCCTCGGGAGCAGGGCTACACGTAGGGCATCCGCTGGGTTATATTGCCTCCGACATCATATCCCGTTACAAACGATTGAAAGGGTACAACGTATTGCACCCTATGGGCTATGATGCCTTCGGATTGCCTGCGGAGCAGTATGCCATTCAAACCGGTCAGCATCCGGCTATTACCTCACGCAACAACATCGAACGGTACCGTGAGCAGTTGGATAAAATCGGTTTCAGTTTTGACTGGTCGCGCGAGGTAAGAACCTGCGAGCCCGAATATTATAAGTGGACACAATGGATTTTTATTCAGCTATACAACAGCTGGTATAATAAGGATACGAATCGGGCCGAGCCTGTTTCGACCCTGATAAAACAATTTGAAGAGGTCGGCAGTCAGGTGCACGCTTATGCCTCACCCCACGAACCATTTACACCTAATGCTTGGAAGCAGATGAATGAAGTCGGTCAGCAAACCATACTGCTTCATTACAGGCTTGCTTATCTGGCTGATTCCTGGGTAAACTGGTGTCCGGCACTCGGCTGTGTACTGGCAAACGATGAAGTGCGCGATGGTGTATCAGAACGAGGCGGATATCCGGTTGAACAGCGGCTGATGAAACAATGGAGTTTGCGAATAACGGCCTATGCCGAGCGCCTCCTGCAAGGCCTTAATGCTATTGACTGGTCTGAATCGATGAAGGATGCCCAACGAAACTGGATTGGAAAAAGTGAAGGTGCTTATGTTCGTTTCAGCGTGGCTGACACAACGCATCAGATAAACGTGTTTACCACAAGACCGGACACGATATTCGGTGTGGCGTTTATGGTTCTGGCACCCGAGCACGACCTTGTTGAACGGATAACTACACCCGAGCATAAACAGGCGATAACTGAATACCAGAAGAAAGCCGCCGCAAAAACAGAACGCGACCGCAGTACTGATGTAAAAAATATAAGCGGATGTTTTACCGGAGCCTACGCCCTGCATCCATTCACGCAAAAACAAATTCCGATTTATATCGCTGATTATGTATTGGCAACCTACGGCACAGGTGCTGTTATGGCAGTACCTTGCGGTGATTCGCGCGATCATCGTTTTGCAAAGCATTTCACTGCATTAAATCCGTTTGTGAATGTATTTGAAGGTGTTGATGTATCGGTTGAGGCCTGTGAATCGAAAGATGTTGTAATCACCAATTCCGATTTCTTAAATGGACTGAAGGCCCCCGATGCCATTCAACGATGCATTGAGGAGTTAACACGAATGGGCATCGGAGAACGAAAAACCAACTACCGCCTACGTGATGCCGTATTTGGTCGTCAGCGTTATTGGGGCGAACCGATTCCGGTTTACTATAAAGAGAACATACCCTATGTATTGCCGGAACATGAGTTACCGCTTCGTTTGCCTGAAATTGATAAATATATACCCTCTGAAACCGGCGAACCTCCTTTGGCGCGGGCCAAAGATTGGAAGTATATGGGAATTTATGAATATGAAAAAACGACGATGCCGGGCTGGGCTGGCTCTTCGTGGTATTTCTTCCGCTATATGGATCCGAATAACCCTAGTGCTTTTGCTTCTAAAGAAGCTCTACACTACTGGCAGGATGTCGATTTCTACCTGGGAGGTTCAGAGCATGCCACAGGCCATTTACTGTACTTCCGTTTCTGGACCAAAGTACTTCACGATCTTGGGCATGTGCCCTGCGATGAGCCGGCACGTAAGCTGCTTAATCAGGGCATGATACAGGGTATATCCAGTATGGCCGCACGCATTAAGGGTAAACAGGTATTTGTATCTAACGATATCCTGAATGACTATTTAACCGAACAGCAACTCAGTCACGACGATGTACAATATGTTTATGCAGATATTCATCAGGTAAGCAATCAGAAACTGGATACGGAAGCCTTCAGGACTTGGAACGCCGATTATAGCACCGCACAATTCGTTTACAACAATAAAAAGGAGTTTACGGTGAAGCAGTTTGTGGAGAAGATGTCTAAGTCCAAGTATAATGTGGTAAATCCGGATGATGTGGTTGCCACATATGGTGCCGATTGTTTCAGGATGTATGAAATGTTTCTTGGCCCTATTGAATTAAGCAAACCCTGGGATACGCAGGGCATTGATGGCGTTTCCCGGTTTATCCGAAAATTGTGGCGTCTGTTTTACAATGAACAGGGACAACAACTAATCCATAACGATAAGGCCCCTGCAGAAGGGCTTAAAATACTTCATCGTGCCATAAAAAAAGTTAACGAGGATCTGGAACGCCTTTCATTCAATACCTGTGTGAGCACGTTTATGATTTGTGTGAATGATCTGAGTGCAAATAAATATCATCATGCCGAACTACTTAAACCACTGTTAACCCTGCTTCATCCATTTGCACCATTTATTTCTGAATACCTGTGGCTGCAATCAGGCGAAAAAACATCCATTCTGGATTCGGTTTATCCGGTTGCAGATGAAAGCCTGCTCATAGAGAATACATTTGAATATCCTGTTTCTGTTAATGGTAAGATGCGCACAAAAGCCTTATTCCCCTTGGATAAAGATCAAAAAGAGATTGAGGCCGAAACCATACAGCTGGAGTCGGTTCAGAAATGGATGGAAGGTAAGCCGGTGAAGAAAATTATTTTTGTAAAAGGACGCATGATCAACATCGTAGTTTAATCATCATCTTCCACATCATAGACCATTGCATAATCAAGTTGTCGCTTATCCATATTGGCCTTGAGTACCTTTATTTTAATTTGATCGCCGAGTGAATAGGTTGTTCCTGTTTCCATTCCTACAACAGCATGTGCTTTTGGATCGAGCTCAAATCGTTCGTCGCCAAGCATGGATAACTTAATGAGTCCCTCACATTTATTTTCTATGACCTCGGCAAAAACACCCCACTCCGTTACGCCGGTAATCAATGCATCAAAGGTTTGCCCTACCCTGGATAGCATAAATTCAACCTGCTTATATTTTACCGACATCCTTTCCGCATCAGCGGCAGACTTCTCCATGTCGGATGAATGTTTACATAACTCCTCTAGTTGAGGATATTTTTTGTGCTTGGCACCGTAGA
>BJGO01000086.1 GCA_014190535.1 Bacteroidota bacterium
CCACGCTAATTTTATCTTCGTGCTATTCGCTTCTAATGAGGTCTGTTTTCGATGTGCACAGACTATCCCTTTATAGTCCTCTTACTTTTATACATCGGTTCTAAATCGGTTGCGGGGCGTGATGTAGTTCATAAAATGATTACAAGGCATGAACATACTTCATGAATTACATTGCAACAAACTCCTTTTGGGTATTTGGATTGTGGAGAGTAAATTCACAGTCTGCCGTTATGGGCAAGTTAAAGCGACACCAAACAATTCGTTTAGATGATTGTTATACATAAATTGAAGATGAAAATCAATTAAAAAAACTTGGAGATTCCGAAAATCCTTAAGAGTAGGAAAAATCAAAAACAAAAAAAATGGAACATTTAAAAATTGCCAGCGACAACTACGTTGCATTCACGTTCTTCATAGGAACGATGGCCATGATGGCCGCCTCTGTATTCTTCTTTTTTGAGCTAAACAACACATCGCAAAAATGGAGAACATCCGTACTTGTATCGGGATTGATAACCTTTATTGCAGCGGTGCATTACTACTACATGCGGGGTTACAATCTCGAAACTGGAGAATCCCCTACCTTTTTTCGCTATGTAGATTGGATACTCACAGTACCATTAATGTGTGTTGAATTCTATCTCATTACTAAAAAAGCTGGAGCAAAAATTTCTTTACTATGGAAGTTGATTTTTGCATCACTTGTAATGCTTGTCACTGGATACTTCGGAGAAACAATTGACCGCGACAGTAGTGTTTTGTGGGGAGTAATTTCAGGTGCTGCCTATTTTTACATCGCCTATTTAATTTGGTTTGGTGAAGTAGCAAAATTGGCTCAGACCGCAGGCCCGCAGGTTGCAAAAGCAACAAGAGTTTTAGCTTGGTTTGTCTTGGTTGGTTGGGCGATATATCCTTTGGGATATATTTTGGGTACACCAGGTGGTTTGTTCGGAATTCAGTTAGTTTCTGACCCGGCTGCTGCAGCACACTCAATGGATATAGTTTACAACATTGCAGATGCGATAAATAAAATTGGTTTTGGTTTGGTAATTTATACACTTTCAAGGTCAGAAGAATAATTAACCAGCCCATAACAGCACCTAAAAGAAATTGGCGGCAATTTGCTCCGCAGAAACATTCGTGGTACAAGAAAATTTCTGCTCCGCAAAGGCATCTCGGTAAAACCCGCCAACTTCTTTAGCTGCAAACGTCAGGCTGTGAAATAACTTACAATGCATCGCAACGGTGTTTTTGTTGCTCATATATGCTTCTGTTGCCTCATAACATTCATTTAAGCGAAGCCATTTTTTAAGCGGCTATGCTCCACGCTAATTTTATCTTCGCGCTATTCGCTTCTAATGAGGTCTGTTTTCTCAGCGCACAGACTATCCCTTTATAGTCCGGTTTCCAGTTTTTGAGTTTTTCCAGTATGTCTTTTGTTCCTAATATCGTTATCGTTCTTCGCAGGTTATATACTAAGGCTATTAGGCTGTGCTCTCCCGCGATGTTAATCTGCGCTCGGCTCTGTGCGGTTGGGATAACGTTGCGGTTGTATCAGGTAAAAGTTCTTTACTGCTTAATTGCTGCCTGCTTCAACCGGCAGGAAAAAAAGCACTCCCACAGGGGCCTAAGTCCAAACAGGTGCCGGATAATTATAAGTTGTTAAAGGGTTCTTTCATCTTAATCGAAGAAGATCACCGCTATGGGATTTAGTTCAACAACATCAATTTACTTTTCCGGGCAGGAGTGGTACAAAGGTAAAATCACCGAACTCCTCCTGCGAAAATTGATGATCGCCGTTTCGGGTAATGCGAAGCATCTTTTGACTTTTATCACCAAATGGAATTACCATAAAGCCACCTGTTTTAAGCTGATGCAACAACTTTTCTGGTATTACAGATGCCCCTGCAGTAATGATGATTTTATCGAATGGAGCATACGTAGGAAGCCCCTCAAAACCATCGCCATAAAACGTTTGAATCGAGGTATAACCCAGTTCCCGAAGTAGGGCCGATGCCGTGCTGAACAGGGTGCGTTGTCGTTCAATCGAATAAACTTTTGCTCCCATCTGATGCAGTATAGCCGCCTGATAACCCGAACCGGTGCCAATCTCCAGTACCTTTTCTCGTGGCTTTACACGAAGCAACTGCGACTGATAAGCAACAGTAAACGGTTGTGATATGGTTTGACCGGCCGCAATGGGAAATGCTTTGTCCTCATAGGCCCGTTCGGTGAACACACTGTCAAAAAATAAATGACGGGGCACAGCGCGCATAGCCTGAAGCACCTGTTCGTCGGTGATCCCTTTTTGCTGTAGTTCGTCGATTAATTTTTTGCGTAAGCCCTGATGCCTTGAGGTATCTTTTGTTGCGTCGATCATGTTAGAGTGTAAACCAGTAATTCAATTTCAAAACGAGTGCTTTATTCTTGGCGCTAAAGTTAGCGGTGTTATAGTTGTCGGTGTATACAATAAATAAGTCGCTCATCGGCTTAAATCGCCATTGTAATCGGGTATTGATATTGAAGTTTTCGATTTGGGTATTGTACTGTAAAAAAGTAGTGAGGAACAGGTTGCGAGTAAAGGTGAGGTCGGTGCGTAAACCAACCAGTAGCAGTTCGAAATCATTTCGGGTGCCTTCAAAATTCACACGGTCATAATTCATACTCATCGCCAATACACCCCAGGGCTGTTTGCGATAGCTCACCGAGGCAGATAAGGAGTTGATGGTGCCGTTGTAAAAACTACCCACCCTGGTGCCGGCACTCAGGTTAAGTAATTTACGGGTATCGGTATTCATAGCAAACTGATAACTGTCGAACGCATATTTGCCAATAGGTATGGAGTCTTTTGCATTGCCGATGAAAGAGTCAAAAGGCAAATTCATGAAGTTAAAATCTTTTTTGAACGATACGGAGGCGGTGTTCAGGAAGTTGAGTGTAGCCAGAGTATAATAATATTGTTCGGTATAGGTAAAGTTACCGTCGTAGTAGTTACTGCAATATGCAGTGAGTGCGAAGTTTCGTATGGTATTGGATTTGGGGAAGAAGTACCGCGTGATATTGGGTTCGAATCGCCAAAAGGTCTGCCGTATGTTTTGTTTGGTGCGTGCATCAAAATTAATCAGTCGCGGAATAAACCCGATATCTGCGATGAAATTTTCACCTACATATTCATGGTTCCAGTTGATATCCCATTTCATCACCTGATAGTTGAGGTAGGAGGCATGCGCATAGCTGTTGGCCGGTTGATTGGGATTGAAGGAATGCATATAAAAAAAGATGCCGTTCCAGTGATTATCTTTTGAAGAGAGGTTATACTGTAGACCGGCGATGCGGTTATAGTTATCCGGTGTGAAGCCCTCCTTATCCGAGTATTGCTGTCTGTTCAGCATAATGCATGAAACAAAACTTCTGGAAAACACTTTGCGCTGTAATACCGTTACTGCATAGTTCTGGGCTTCAATATCCTTGTTGTTTATGGTGGTCTTTGCCGTTTGCATTACCATACTTCCTATGCGCCACTGATTGTTGATTTTTCCACTCAGCCGAGCGCCACCGATTATCGGGATGGTATTACCATCCTGCAGGCCGATGCGCCTCGAGAAGAAGGGGCGAATCTGACTGAACCCGAACGAAGCAAACAGATCACTGTTCTCCAGAAAAAAATTACGTCGCTCCGGAAAAAATAAATTGAATCGGGTGAGGTTGGTTTGTTGCCGGTCAACTTCAACCTGCGAAAAATCAGGATTGACCGTGAGGTCGAGATTCAGCGAGGAGGTGATGGCTACTTTTCCGTCAAAGCCGCCGTTCCATTTGATAAAAGATGTATCCCTAAATCCGCCGAGGCCGTCGGGTATGCTGTTGTGTAGATACGTACCTGTACCAATACCATAGGGAATCAATGAAATATTAACTCCCGGCTTACGCGGGGCGTCGTCCCATTTCAGTTCGCCGGTGAAGGCCAGGGTATTGGGATTATACTGGCGTGGCACAGGAACCCAGCAAGATAGTTCGTTGCATACCAGATCATTGCGCACAAAATTGATATACCAGCTTTTTTCATTTTCCTTGAAGCGTAAGGACTTAAACGGTATGGCCATTTCCACATACCATCCGCTAGAGTCGTGGCTTGTAGCGGAAAACCATTTTATATCCCAGTCGGTGCTCGTGCCAAATCGCCCGCCGTTGGAAACCAGTCCTTCGCGTTGCACATTGTAGGGATTAACTCCAAAGTTAAACCCGTTGGTGCGGTCTTTGAATGGATCGATTAATACGGCAAAGGCATCGCTTACGGGAAATGAATAATCGCGGCGCAGGGACTGAATAATATAGCGGTCCTGATCACTTCGGGCATTGCGACAGTGAGCAGATACGTATAGAAACTTATCATCATAGGTTACCCGGCATTCGGTCAGAGAGCGGGCATAACCGGTATCAAAGGGGTAGCTGGCGTAAAACTGATTGGCTTGTTCTGCCATTATCCAATCCGGTTCGTTTAACACGCCGTCAACTTTAAGGTTGTTTTTTGCCTTGAATACGTGGAGCTGATAGGCCTTTTGGCCCTCAGCAGTTAAAGTGAGCAGGAGGATAATCAGAATGAGAACTAATCGCACGGGGCTACAAACATACGGAGTTGCGCTCGGTTTGATTTTATCTTAACGGATGAAAAAGGATATGTAAATCTTGCCGCTGAATTGAATCGAATTTCTCTTGTTTATTGTTGACCATTTTTTTGTTGATAACTTCAATAATTCACTGCAAGTCCTTATCTATTTTAGCGCGCACAAAAAAATCTCTGATTTATCATGAAAAAAATACTGCTCTTCATCACAGCACTAATCCTGTCTAAGTTTACGTTTGCCCTCAATCCCGTAAGAGAATATGCTGTAACGCCCGCCGACTATGGTATGGATTATAAGGAAGTTATTATTACAGCCGCCGATGATGTAAAACTAAACGCATGGATATTTAAGCCATCTGTGGCTTCAAAAAAATTCATTATCGTCAGCGACGATGGTAATGGCAATATGGCAGATAATCTGGAGTTGATCGCACAGTTTCTATCGATTGGGTATAATGTTGTTGCATATGATTACCGTGGCTTTGGAAAGAGCGATGATTTTGCCATTAAGAGCAACTTTTTTATTTACCCTCAGTTTGTGAAAGATATTACTGCCGTGGTGGACTATACCCGCAAATATCACAATACCCAGTTTGATATGTTTGGTATCGGCATCGGTGCCGGTTTATCGCTTAGTGTTGGGGCGAACCGTCCTGAAGTAAGGCGCATTATAGCTGATGGTACGTACAGCAGTTTTGAGCAGACCAAAAACAAGTATAAGTCGGTTAAAGGTGAGGACATTATGATGCCATTGGCTTATGATAAAATGTTTATGGAGCCGCTCTATGCCTTGGCATCAAAAGGTGATCAGCTCTATGGTATCTATTACATTGTAGGGGCAACCGAAGATCTTTGCGGGCAGGATGATGTAAAATCTCTGGTTAAACTAAAACCTAAAATATCAGATTCCTATGTGGTGCCGGCAGTAAAGAATGACGCTACGTTTTCGTCGAATAAGAATGAATATTTCAATAAAATAAAAAAGTTCATCGAAACCCACGGTTCGTAATAGTGGACACCAACATATGGATTTGTTACTTAAATTTGCTGTTGAGTTAGTTAACCTGAAAATCATAAACTACATTTATTCATATAAATAACGCCACCATGTCAACCAATCAAGAAGACGTAAGCAAAAACGGAACATTTTCCGCTGAATTGAAAGAGAAGATTAACACGCTGGAAAATTTAATGAAACAGCGGGAGAAGCAGTTGAAAGCGACGCATGACTCACCTGTTGAAACGGAGGAAGATGATGAGTTGGGTTTACCCGGCTATACCGGTATTTTTTAACAGGCTGATTAGGCGATGCACTGAACCAAAGCGCCGCCACAGTTGTATTACATACTAAAATAATTAACGATGTTATCTAAAATCATGACGGATGCACTCAATAAGCAGGTGCTTATGGAAGCGGAGTCCTCACAGGCATATCTTGCTATGGCATCCTGGGCCGAAGTTCAACCCGGACTCGACGGGGTTACACAATTTTTTTACAAGCACAGCGATGAAGAGCGGGCCCACATGCTTAAACTCATTCATTACATCAACGAACGTGGAGGCAATGCAGTAATTCCGGCTTTGAAACAACCTACTCTAAAATTCAAATCGCTGCACGATGCCTTCGCCGAACTGTTGAAGCACGAAATAAAAGTTTCGGAAAGCATCAACGATTTGGTAGATGTGGCGCTGAAGCAAAAAGATTTTGCTACACATAACTTTCTGCAGTGGTATGTGGCAGAGCAAATAGAAGAAGAACGCTTAGCTCGTGTACTCAACGACAAATTGCAAATGATAGGTAACGATAAAAGTGGTCTCTACCTTTTCGACCGCGATATCATGCAAATCACTACGGCCAATCAGAACGAGGCCGAAGCATAGTCTTCACCATCATTAATTTATACAAAGCCTCTCTACGCCCGGAGAGGCTTTTTTATTATCAGCACTCTCACTCGCATTTTTTAACTTTACACCGGTTTAAACGATAATAAATATGGCAGTTAAAATAAAATTTGGAACCGACGGATGGCGCGCCATCATTGCAGAAGATTTTACGGTGGACAATGTCCGTCGTGTGGCCTATGCCACTGCCGAATGGCTCTTGCAGAAAAAATCAAATCCTGTTCTAGTGCTTGGTCACGATTGTCGCTTTGCCGGTGAATTGTTTTGTGAAAACATTGCTCAGGTATGTTGCGAGCGCGGCGTACGTGTGATCATGGCCGACAATGTTTTTGTATCCACACCCATGATTTCTTTGGCCGCATCCAAACTCAATGCAGACCTTGGCGTTATCATTACGGCATCACATAATCCTCCCGGTTATAATGGTTACAAACTGAAAGGTTCACACGGCGGCCCTTCATCACCTAAAGATATTCAGGAAGTTGAGGATTTAATTCCGGACACCGTTGCTCTGCAAACCCGAAAAACTGAATACTACGAACAGAAAGGCTTGCTGGAGTATGTGGATATGGAGCGCATGTATATCGAACATGTTCGTGCTCACTTCGACCTGGATGCCATTAACAACAGCGATATTACGGTTGCCTATGATGCTATGTATGGAGCAGGGCAACGGGTTATACCACAGTTACTAAAGAATGCCATATTGTTGCATTGCGATCACAACCCTTCTTTCATGGGTCAGGCTCCTGAACCTATACTGCGTAATCTGCAGGAGTTGCAAAGCACTATTCGAAATGCAGAGCGAAATGTATGCGGACTGGCAACGGATGGTGATGCCGATCGTATAGGTATGTTCGATGAAGATGGCAACTTCATCGATGCTCACCATATTATCCTGTTGCTGATTCATTACTTACATCACTACCGTAAGATGAACGGCAAGGTGGTGATTGCTTTCTCGGTGTCAGAAAAAATTAAACGACTCTGCGAACACTATAACCTGCCTTATGAAGTAACTAAAATTGGCTTCAAGTATATCAGCGAGAAGATGATTATAGAAGATGTTTTGGTAGGTGGCGAGGAGAGCGGAGGCATTGCGGTTAAAGGTCACATCCCTGAACGAGATGGCATCTGGGACGGACTGGTGTTGCTGGAGTTTATGGCTAAAACTGGCAAGAACATGAAAGAAATTATTGAGGAAGTGTACCGTATAGTTGGTCCGTTTACTTACGACCGAAATGATTTGCATTTGGAAGAAGCTCAAAAACTTGAAATCATTGACCGTTGTCGCAAGCGGGCATATACTCAGTTTGGGGAGTACAGTGTTCAGCGAACAGGGGACATCGACGGATATAAATATCATTTTAAGAATGGAGAGTGGCTCATGATACGTGCCAGCGGAACGGAGCCCTTGCTGCGTGTTTATGCAGAGGCCCCATCGCGCAACGAGGTTAATCATTTACTGCATTGTGCAAGGAAAACGCTCTTGGGATAACTTGTTTGCACGTTATACTATAGTTCCTGCACTGTGTATGGCGATTTGGTTGGCCTCCTGCTCGTGGCTTAGTGCACAGCATGTACTTAAGCCTTCAGATTCACTGCATAAAAAACGCGTGTGGATAGTAGGAGGTACCTGGACAGCATTATACGGAACGGCATTGATTGGATTAAATGCGGCCTGGTATGCTGATTTTGAGCGAGGCCCTTTTCAATTTTATGACGACTCGCGTGAATGGCTACAGATGGATAAGGCCGGTCACCTGTTTACAAATTATTTTGAAGCGAAGTGGACAGCCGACGCACTCAAATGGGCCGGCGTTAAACAACGCAAGGCCGTGTTGATTGGAACGGCAACCGGACTGGTTTTTCAGACGACACTCGAAACCCTGGATGGTTTCTCTGCCGAATGGGGCTTCAGCCCGGCTGATATGGCGGCTAATGCCGGAGGCGCATTACTCTTTTTGTCTCAAGAGCTGTTATGGAACGAACAACGTGTGCAGGTTAAATTCTCAACCTCGCCCACAATAGCATCCAATTATTCGTCGTACTGTAATTGCGATATCAATGCGAGGCAGCGGGATTTATATGGTGCATCTGTTCCGGAACAGATTCTTAAAAATTATAACCATCAAACCTATTGGTTATCGGTGAATATGCATTCATTTTTTTTGGAATCTAATATACCGCCCTGGCTTAATGTGGCCTTTGGTTATGGCGCACAGGGCATGTTGGGAGGGTATGAAAATGAATGGTTCGATAACGGCAAACTGATTTCTGCAACAGATGTGAATAGAGTCAGACAGTTTTATATCAGCCCTGATATTGATCTGACGAAAATAAAAACCAACAAACCTTTACTTAAGACGTTGTTCAGCGTGCTTAATATTGTTAAGGTGCCTATGCCGGCCCTGATGCTGAACTCCCGTAATCAGATTACATTTTATCCTTTATTCTTTTAACCGATGTCGAATCCGATCAAACATAAATATGCGGCCGGTGATGTGGTATGGCTGAAACATCTCAGGCAGAAAGCAACCATAACCCGTTTTGATAAAAAAGGTTTACTCTACGTAAATCTCGATCAGGTTGAGATACCTGTTTTTTTTCACGATATATCACCCTACCAAGAGCCGGTTGATTATACAAAGAATGAGACTCAACAACAAGTTGTTGAGGAGCCGCGTGCAAATTATTTAAAGTATCATTTTGATGCAACCGGTTTACATGGCTCGGGAGTATTGTTGATGTTTGTTCCGGAACAAATTGCCGATGGAGAAACGATACATTATGATTTAATCCTGATTAATGAATCCTCGGAATATATTCAGATTAATTATAAACTGATCAGCACGTATGGCATCTATGAGCAGGGAAGAATAGCTGTTAAAAGTAAAGCACACACGGGGATAGCTCACTTCAAAACAGAAATTATCAACGATATCCGTCAGTTCGATTATCAGATCATACCGCAGACTAACGATAAGGCCGCGGTATCGGGCTCGCAAAAGTTTAGCGCCGCCTCTCTTGTTAAACATGAAGCTTTTTTTCAGCCCATGAAGCGCACCGTATTTCAGTATGAACTCTTAAAGCAATTCTCCGATAAGCCTAAAGAGAAGGATCTGTTTACTGAAACGCATGAGCCTTTTGAGGTTAATGTAGAGCAGTTGAAAAGCATGATGCAGGTAAGTCCGAAACAAAAAGAATTCGATGTTATCGTCCCGGAGAAGGAGGTTGATTTGCACATCGAAAAAATCACCCCTGATATAAAAGGCCTTAGTAAAACAGATATACTACTCACCCAGATAGAACATTTTAATAAAGCCCTCGATCGTGCCATACGCAGTGGTCAGAAAGTATTTTTTGCGATCCACGGAAATGGCAGTGGTAAACTAAAAAAAGAGATTCATAAAATTCTGGAGAGTCACTCAGAGGTGGTGTCTTTCGATGATGATTACACGCCACAATACGCATTTGGCGCAACTAGGATAATTTTGAGGTGAACTGTTCGCCGGGGTGTCGCCTCAGTCCTCACGGATTGGGGAGGAAAGTCCGGACAACAAAGAGCGCTGCACCGCCTAACCGACGGGGTCCGTGTTAAAGCGGATACAGAAAGTGCCACAGAAAATAACCGCTTCGTGTAAACGGAGTAAGGGTGAAAATGTGAGGTAAAAGCTCACGGTTCGGCATAGTAATATGTCGGGCGGGTAAACCTTGCGGGTTGAAAGGTCAAATAAATCCTGATTCCGGTTTCGATCCGGAAGTGGTGTTGCTCGCATCGCCATCGGGACGGGTTGACCGACAGATTCAGATGGCAACATCTGAACCAGATAAATGACGACCCTACCGGAATTTATTCCGGGAAACAGAATCCGGCTTACGAGCGGACA
This sequence comes from Bacteroidota bacterium, assembly GCA_014190535.1. Taxonomy (GTDB): domain Bacteria; phylum Bacteroidota; class Bacteroidia; order Chitinophagales; family UBA10324; genus BJGO01. The sequence continues at coordinate 10,414 of BJGO01000086.1, forward strand.
GTTCATTTTTTATTATGGCAAACATAGATACGGACATACTTATTACCGGTGCCGGTCCTGGCGGAATGGCCTGTGCGCTTTCTTTGGCGAAGGAAGGGATATCCTCCATTGTGCTGGATAAATCCGATTTT
>BJGO01000087.1 GCA_014190535.1 Bacteroidota bacterium
GTTGGTAGAAAATACGGCGTCTGCCAACTGAAACGAGTTGTTGAAAGATTCCATATTCAGCCCTGTCGATAATTTATGTTCATCGCAAAATTCAATCAATCGTTCGGTGGGCATATTACCGACAAGCTTATCGTCAGCCATCGGGCAACCACCAAATCCTTTAATGGCTCCATCAAAACGTCTGCAATTTGCCTCATAAGCTGAAGTGATTTTTTCCTTCCAAGATTGAGGTGTTGTGTGAAAGTGCGCACCAAATTCAATATCCTTAAATGCCTTGGTCACTTCTTTAAACAGATAAGATATGGTGCTCGGTTTTGCCACACCAATCGTGTCGGCAAGCGAAATGATTTTGATTTCCATCTGAACCATTTTTTCAGCCCATTGCAATACCTCATCTGCACCCCAGGGATCACCATAAGGATTACCAAATGCCATAGACAGATAAACAACTAACTCCTTGCCGGACTTTACCGAAATGTTTTTAATCTTATCAAGTTGTAATAAGGACTGTTCGATAGATGTATTTGTATTGCGTTTCTGAAAGGTTTCGGATACTGAAAACGGATAACCCAGATAATGAATCTGCTCAAACATACACGCTTCCTGAGCTCCTCTGAGGTTAGCTACGATAACCAGTAGTTTACTGGTGTAAACCTCGTTGGCTAAAGATGCCATTAATAAGGGTGTATCTGCCATCTGAGGAATAGCGTGAGGTGAAACAAAACTTCCGATATCTACGGTATCAAAGCCACATTGCAATATCTGCTTCAGATATTCAACTTTTTTTTCTGTAGGAATAAAGGCTTTAATGCCTTGCATGGCATCACGCGGGCATTCAATTAATTTCATAATCAGGGTAAAAATAATTAGTATTTTTTTCTGTTATCCCTATCTTTAATGCGAGTTAAATATTATCGAAGATGCATAAAGATACTAAGACGCCCTACCCTACTTGTCAGTTTTGCTCTTCTCGCGAGGCATCCGTGTTTTGCGACCTTAATCATGAAGATCTGGAAGAGATCAATATGAATAAAGGTGCCAATCACTATAAAAAAGGTCAAGTTATTTTTGAAGAGGGATTCCGGCCTCAAGGCATCTTTTGTATAAATGAAGGTAAAATCAAAATAGCCAAACGAGGAGACCGGGGCAAAGAACAAATTATCAGACTTGCCAAAGACGGTGACATCATCGGATACCGTGCGCTGATTAGCGGTGAAAATTATTCGGCCTCAGCCTATGCATTGGAGGACAGTATTGTTTGCATGATTCCCAGACAGCAGTTTACAGAAACGATGCAGCGTAATCCTGCACTAACACACAAGCTAATCTATCTGCTCACACACGATTTAAAGCTTGCCGAACATAAAATAACCGAATTGGCTCAAAAGCCGGTAAGGGAGCGACTCGCCGAGTCGCTCATTATGCTTAAGCAAACTTATGGCTTCGAAAAAGACAACAAAACGCTGAATGTTGTTTTATCCCGCGAAGACTTTGCCAATTTGGTAGGAACAGCAACAGAAACTGTTATCCGATTACTGTCTGACTTCAACTCAGAAAAATTGATTCAGCTGGATGGGAAGAAGATTTCTTTACTCAATGTACCCAAGTTACTCAGCTTAGCAAATATTGAGGATTAACTGACATTAATCATAATTTGACAATACTTATATCATAATACCGGCACCTACGCCCGGATACTTTTGCTCTCGCTATTAATCGATGTGATGGTGAGAACGCTTGAAAAAAAAATACACGATCAACTGATCACGAATGCCGGTATCAGGGAAACGTTATTTAATGATTTACCTGAAAAAGAATATCTACAAATTGATGCCGGCTCTATACTGACCAGAGTCAACGACAAACCATTACATATCTATCAGATTCTTAGTGGTGTTGTGGTAATCAAGGCGCCGGATCCGGCAGGAATAAGTCGTTTTGTTGATTTATGCTCCAATCAGGAACTGATCGGCATGGTTAATGCCGTAATGGACACTCCTTATCATTATGACACTATTGCCATCACTGAACTCAGAGCAATCCATATCCGTTCAGATGTGTTTAATCACTATCTGGATAATGATCCTTTCTTTTCTGCACAAATACTGTATCTACTTACCAAGGTAACTGCCATCAAAGAAGGTCATTTATATAATTTGATACATATGAAGGTGTATGATCGAATTATATACCTGATTATTCGTCTGGTTCAGCTCTTGGGATATGATCAACACAACCGCATACCATTTTTAATGCGAATCGATATACTCAGTCAACTCACCGGAAGTAAGGTGTCGTCGATCTATAGGGCTCTGAAAAAGCTTAATCGGACAAATGGCGCATACTTTGAGAACAATTCCATCTATATTCAAAATATAGACTTGCTCAAAGTACAGCTTAGTGGCAAACTTGACCTAATGATGTACTAAGCGGATCAACTGCACTATAATAAGGCATAAAATAAATAGACGATTCATACACTTCTCAAGTGGCATTATTGATTCAAAAAGGACATTTATACAACTATGGCGTAATGAAGTGTTCTCAAAGTTGTCAGAGGAGAAAAGGTAAATCTAAACTAGCAAACAATAGCAGTCGGTATGATACCGTTGATCGTTCTATTCATTACTATACTATCTATGCTCCTGTTTGGAGTGGGAATGATAACGGCTTTACTAGAATCAGTTTAATAAGCGGCACTATAATTAATTAGTTATTAAAAAATCTTGTTCCGCCTTAATTCGTAATTTGCGAGACAATAATTTATCTCATGAAAATTGAAAACAGAACAGTTGTAACCCTTGGATACACTTTAACAGTTAATGAAAACGATACTGAAGTTCAGGTTGAGAAAACCGACAATCAGAATCCATTTAGTTTTTTATTCGGCATTGGAAGTTTATTGCCTGAATTTGAACAAAATCTGGCCGGCAAAGTTGTTGGCGATCGTTTCGATTTTATTATTAAGGCCGAAAACGGATATGGAATATCGGACTCCAGAAACATAGCCCAAGTGCCTAAAAGCACCTTCACTAACAATGAAGGAATCATCGAAGAGGAAATTCTTCAAATTGGCAACATCATTCCTATGATGGATCCGGAAGGCAATCAGTTTCAGGGTATAGTCCGTGAGGTAAATATTGATTTTGTTATTATGGATTTCAACCATCCGCTGGCAGACAAAGACCTACATTTTGTAGGAGAAATCTACGATGTGCGACTGGCCACATTGGAAGAAATTCAGCACGGTCATGCGCACGGGGCCGGAGGGCATCATCATTAATCGATATATCAACCGTTAATTGAACAAAACCCCAAAACGCACCGGGCGTAATTGTTGCCTTAATCATTTCATTTTTATTTATTGTTGGAATATTTTTGAAACTCATAAGCTACTCAAACCTAAATTCATGAATAAATTCTCAGCTACTTTATTATTACTACTTGTCTCTGTTTCGTTGCATGCACAAGAGCTAACCACACTGGTTGACAAAGTATCTCCTGCAATTTTTAAAATTACCACCTACGATGCCGGTGGCACCGAACTGGGTGTTGGTACCGGTTTCTTTATTTCTTCGACCGGTAATGCCCTTACCAATTACCACGTGCTTCAAGGTGCCTCTAAAGCAAAGATTAAGACCTTTGACAACAAAACCTATATTATCGATAATGTAATTGGCTGGAGCGAGGAAAGTGATATTGTCAAGTTTTCTGTGCGTAATGAATTGAACGAAGTATTTCCGTTTCTTAAGATGAACGCAACAGCGCCAAAAGCCGGAGAAAAGATTTTTATTGTTGGTAATCCTTTAGGGTTGGATAAAACCGTTTCAGATGGTATCGTATCCAGTGTTCGTCAGGATGATACCTACGGGGAAACCATTCAGGTAACAGCGCCGATATCACAGGGCAACAGCGGAAGTCCGCTGATGAACATGCAGGGAGATGCACTCGGTGTAGTTACTTTCTTCCTGAAGAATGGTCAGAATCTGAACTTTGCCGTTAGTGTAAAAAATCTAAATATCATTGAACCGGTTAATGCGTTGAAATTCCCTCCCGAAGATGGCGAAGTCGTTGTGAATAATACCAAACCAACCGAAAAAAAGGAAGACTATAATGACCCGGGATCAACCTTTTATTACCTCAACTCCAAAGTAAAATTTTGCACGGAACTTACCGAAACGCAAACACCTGAAAATCCGGGTGAGACCTTCTATATCAGCCCGAGCGGATCCTGGATTTATATCTGGATTGGAAATGATAAAAAGTTGGCTACCGATCAGTTAGTGGTTACGATTCATAAAAAAGTGGGTAGTGAGTACGCTCAGTTAGTAGAAACTAAATACTATGATATCACATCAACTTGGGAAGATACCCATTTTAAATACACCTTCTATAATACCGGCGATTACAAAATTTCAATTTATACCAAAGATGATGTTTGGATTAATAGTGGTTATGTATCCATTAAAAGCGACTCCGATAACACATCAGACAATACTAAAAAGAATACAGAGAACACGAATGATCCGAGTAGCACATTTTACTACTCAAAATCTAAGGTTCAGTTTTGTGTTGATTTAGATGATAATCAACAACCACTAAACCCCGGCACCGTCTATAATATTGGCAAAGATGGTAGTTGGATTTATGTTCATGTACAGAATGACAAATCGCTCGCTACCGATCAGCTGATCGTTGATATCTATAAAAAGAAAGGGAACGATTACTCCGAGTTTGTTGAAACTAAAAAGTACGATATCACTCCATCTTGGGAAGACACTCATTTTAAATACACCTTCTACAAGAATGGTAATTACAAAATCTCAGTTTATAGTAAGGATAACGTTTGGATAAACAGCGGATACGTTGAGATCAACTATAAGTAGATTTTTTAACAACAGAATTTTTCTTGATCGGAGTAAATACGATTTAATTATTCTGACTTGGCTTTAACTTAACCAGGGGCACCAAAGGCTCCTCTATTTCAATGGAGGATTGTGCGTTTATTAAATCAAAAACGTGCTGGGCATCAGGCACCAGGTCCAAACCATAAAGTTTATCCCCATTAAGCACATAACCACCAAATAACCATGGCAGTACCGGGTTGATATTACCGAATGTGATAAACCCAAATCCATCCTTTTCAAGCGTTAAATCTAGACCTTCGATATTTCGGAATGGCAGTGTTTTGAATGCAACACTTTTATTGGTCTTCTGAGAAACAATAATGCGCTTATTGGTAATCGCATATTCCTGATTTCTGCGGCGTCTGGCATTTAAAATAAAACGAAATACCCCCAGATATAAGAACATTACATTCAACAGAAAGGCCAGTGAAAGGAATGCGTAACTGGCCTTAAAGTGTAAAATGGCAAAGTCCAGAATTACTGAAAAGCCAAATAACATAATACTCATTGGTATGGCCAGTATGTCCAGGTCGCGCACTAAGATGCCTTGTTTTGGATTACCTCTCCATAAGATGCGTTCATTTTCCTGAAGTATCTGATCCATAAATTATTTGATAAATAGATAACACTAAAATTAAAGATATGTTTTAACATAGTCATTACCACTAATAAAGACAGATGCTATTGCATATTTAACATTAAAATATCAATAACCACACTATATTCGCACATACCTGTCTATATAGGTACAATTCGGATCGCATGAAAATATTAAGCAGAGAAATTAGTTGGTTATCATTTAACGGCAGGGTATTACAGGAGGCCTCCGACAAACGCGTGCCGCTGATTGAGCGTGTTCGTTTCCTTGGTATTTTCTCCTCTAACCTGGATGAATTCTTCAGAGTTCGTGTAGCCACATTACGCAGAATGCTGCCACTGGGTAAAAAAGCTAAAAAGCTTGTAGGTGAACATCCTAAAAATGTCCTGGCGCAGATTTATGATATCGTATTAAGTCAGCAGAAGCAATTTGAAGCCATCTATGAACAAATCATCGATGAATTGGCAAATGAGGGCATACATATATTAAACGAGGATGAACTGAGTCCTGAACAGGGAGCCTTTGTGACGGATTTTTTTCGCCACGAAGTGCGTCCGGCACTTGTACCGCTAATGTTCGACAACCTGATTGAGTTCCCTTATCTTAAAGATCGCGCCATTTATTTTGCCATAGTTCTCAGCGATAGTACCGGCAAAGAGCGAAACAAATATGCCCTGCTCGAAATACCCAGTGATGTGGTTCCCCGCTTTCTGGTATTACCCAACTCAGGAGATAAACGCTATATCGTTCTGCTTGACGACGTAATCCGGTATTGCCTGAAAGAGATCTTCTATATTTTCAAACACGACAGCGTTAAGGCATACACGATAAAGCTTACCCGCGACGCAGAGCTTGATATTGATGATGATATCAATGAGAGTTTACTGGAGAAAATATCCAAAAGCGTAAAACAACGTCACTATGGCACACCGGTTCGGCTCAACTATGATAGTGAAATTGATAAAGACCTCTTACAGTCTATTGTAAAACAAATTAAGCTCTCCGACAAGAAAGAGAATCTTATTCCGGGCGGGCGTTATCATAATTTCAGAGATTTCATCCGCTTCCCCGTACTCGATAAACATCATCTTGTGAATCCGGCTATGGAAGAGATTTCACACCCGGACTTACCTATGAACCGCAGTATGCTTGAAGCCATGGGTAAAAAGGATGTTCTGCTGCACTACCCTTATCATTCCTTCGATTATTTTATAGAGTTACTTCGTGAAGCCGCTATCGATCCTAAAGTAGAAAGCATTAAGATTACCCTTTATCGTCTTGCACCAAAATCAAAAGTAGGTAATGCCCTGATTAATGCTGTAAAGAATGGTAAAAAAGTGACTGTGGTTATGGAACTACAGGCACGATTCGACGAAGAGCATAATATATTCTGGAGCGATAAACTGCGCGAAGAAGGCGCAAAAGTTTTTTTAGGTGTGCAGGGTCTTAAAGTACACAGTAAAGCCTGCCTGATTACCCGAAGAGAACAAGGCAAGCGTAAATACTATGCGAATGTATCTACCGGTAATTACAACGAGATTACCTCCAGGCTCTACGCCGATCACAGCTTGTTTACTACCGACGAGCGCATAACCAATGATTTGAATGATCTTTTTAATTTTTTAGAGAGCAACTACAAAATTGTTCCATTCAAACATATCATCGTTGCGCCCTTCCAGTTGCGCAACCGGATTCTTGAATTATTTGACCAAGAAATTGTTCAGGCACGTAAGGGAAAACCGGCTCATATTCGCCTCAAACTGAATAACCTCGCCGATGTGGAGTTAACTGAAAAAATCATTGAAGCGGCAAATGCCGGTGTTAAAATCGATATGATTATACGAAGTACCTGTTCCGTAATACCTTCAATCTCCAGGCATCCGGAAAACCTGCGCATCATCAGTATCGTCGATAAACTGCTCGAGCACTCGCGTATTTTAATATTTAACAACAAAGGCAAAGAACTGGTCTATATTACTTCAGCCGACTGGATGTATAGAAACTTAAATACCCGTGTCGAAATGGCTTGCCCCATTTTCGATGATCGGATTAAAGGAGAGTTGAAAAAATATTTTGATCTGCAATTCAGTGATAATGTAAAGGGCAGAATCATAAACGATATTCAGGACAATCGTTATCAAATTACGGAACAAGTGGACGAAAACCGTTCGCAGATTTCAATTCATAAAATGCTTCAACAGCAGTCTATGTCAAGAAGTATTCGATACAACGGACAGGCAATCGCATCCGACTCCTGATAGCGGTTACTCGATCTGCTCTTTAAACTTGAGCTTGCCTTCTAAATCAAAAACCAGCTCCGTTAGCACACCACCATTTCGAACTGAAACTTCATAGGTTTTTTCTGTCTTGGTTTCTGTTAATCCACTACTGATTATTTTTCCTTTAGGAAATTCTGTACTAACATAGGTGCTAATTGTGGCAGGCAGTTCTTCGACTTTGAAATATTGTGTGGTACTAACCCAATCACCGTGTCCGGCAAATGTGGCGTGATATTTTTTTTTATCTAAGGTAAAATTAACATCCACGAAACCGGGCGCTTCCTGTTTCCATATTGGCATGACCGCTCCGGGAAACTTTTCATTAAACTTACTCTTGACCGATGCCGGTAAGGACTCCGGTGCAATATTCTGAGACATAGAATGTGTAATTGAAAACAGACTCAGTAAGCATGCTATGGCAAGTACTTTTTTCATGATGTTAGGATTTAGCGTGGAAAGATATTCAAATATCCTGCCCAATATTACCATACCAATAAAAAAAGCCGAAGCAATCAGCCCCGGCTTTACAGTTAGTGATTTTGTAGCCTATCGGGAGACGGTAAAGAGACTTCGCAGAGGATTGGATTGCTGCTTTGTGGTGCTGATGATATAAGTACCATTAGCCAGTGATGAAATATCGACTGCATTGCCTTGTACCATAGCTTGCATAACCAGTCGGCCCTGACAATCATAAATGATCACATCAGAAAACTGACCGGGAATGGCATTCAGATACAAAGTGTGCTGAGCCGGATTGGGGAACACATGAACCGGCGCATTTGACATAGCCCCTACTGATGACTCGTACTGAAAGGATAGATCATCGATCCACAGTTTGGAACCCGCTGATCCAAGAAAACCTTTAGAAGATGAAATAAGAATTAATGCAGAGTCCGGATTATCGCCTGATGTGTAGTTTAATGTAGAACCAAACGTAGTCCAGTTGTTCGCGGCGGGGCTAATCAGTGCCGATGTGGCAATGGTATCGCGCTTATTCAACGCACTGTTCCATTTAAATAATACCGCATAGATAAATGACGAGTCAGTTCCTGCCGCTGGAGTGTATTTCATTTTTCCGGTTAGCTGGCCCGGACGTGCCGTGAACGGAAATCCACCCGAAAATTTTAATGTTGTGGTATAGGTAATTTCACCGGTGAGCGCAACGCCGGCAACATTGGTAACAAATATGCTCACGGTTTCCAGCTTAAGACTCGATGTTCCGGCTCCGGGATCAGTTGTTTCTTTGGTGGCATTAACAAAAGGAGCAGGTAACTGACTGCCCACATCATTGGATGAGCCCCAGCCAGTAGGATTCTCATAGGTTTGTCCTGTTGGAGTTGCCCAGGTTTCAAATCCGTTATTGGGTATTTGGGCAAAAGTCTTTGCACTGATCAGGCAAAGTAAAATAAGTAAGGTTTTTCTCATGGTGTTTAGGGGTTAGTAAAACAAAAGTAATCATTCATTATGTTCATTATATATCCTTAGTTAAATAAATAGTTCTTTTGTGTAGCCATGCATTATTTCACATTTTTCATGTTAGCACTGGCCTGTGAGATATTGGGAACCGTTGCCGGATTTGGTTCATCTGTATTCTTTATTCCGGCGGCACAGTTTTTCTACAATATTAAACTGGTACTGGCCATAACCAGCCTATTCCATATTTTCAGCAACACCACTAAGATTATTGTCTTCTACAAATCACTGAATGTTCATCTGATCCTGCTCTATGGACTGCCAAGCCTGCTATTCACTATACTCGGCGCTTACTTAACCATTTGGGTTATAGACACCTATCTGGACATTGTTTTGGGTACATTTTTATTTGTTTTCAGCATATTACTATTGCTGAACCCGGATTATAAACTGCCCGCCACCTACACGAATGCCATATCCAGTGGTTCTGTAGCCGGATTTATGGCCGGATTTCTTGGCACCGGCGGTGCCATACGCGGACTCAGCCTTACTGCTTTTCAGTTGGAAGCAAATTGTTATATCGGCACATCTGCCGCCATCGACTTTGGTGTAGACCTGAGTCGATTTATCATTTACTACACCTCTGGTTTCTGGGATCAGGAATTTATACCGTTCATCCCATTACTGCTTATAGCCTCTGTAGTGGGAACATACATCGGCAAATTAATTGTTGGGCGCTATAAACAGCAAACCTTCCGACGAATCGTGCTGGTCGTTATTGGCTTCACCGGCTTTTACATGTTATTATCTTATCTCATCTAAAAAAATTCAAATACACCAATTTAATCGGCTGATACCGTTAAAGAGGTAAAAAAAAGGTCATCAAACACCAGATACAATTTATGTATGCCCGGTGTGCCTTGAGTGAACGAGCGCAATGAAAACCTATGCAGTCCTGATTTCTTTAACTGACGTTGACCAAAAAAAATAATTTCCTCTTTTTCATTTACTCCATAATAGCGTATGATACCGGTGCGCTGTGCCTGTAACTCGATCTGTTTTTTATTACCGTTCTGAAGTAAGCGGGTTCTTGCCAAATAAGGATTAGAGCCATCCATAATTGTTTGTGCAGCGGTATCTGATTGAATCAGATATACCCTGAAAAGGCGATTTGATGCACCGGTCTGTTGCCTGGATTCATTTTCAAAGAAAGGATGCTTCGTTTTACTGCTAATACCTCCATAGAGATAACCTATCAGCATGGTATCATTTGTATTGTGGCTAAGCATAATCATGT
>BJGO01000088.1 GCA_014190535.1 Bacteroidota bacterium
GAATCGCACTTATCCTTATCGTGAGCCTGGGTTGGATGGTTGACGGCATTCAACATCACATTTTCATGAGGAACATTGCTGTTCAAAATAATTTCACGCACGACTTTTTCGGTAAGCAGGATGTACACAAGAAATTATCAGAGGCTAAGTTAACTGTTCAGGGTTTTCAGGCGGCATTAGTTCTACCCTATTTCCATATTGGATCTGAAAAATTTTATATCGAAAATAACACCTTGTATCCGGCGTTCAAGCTATCCTATGGCACCGGGTTGCCGCTAATGAATGCATCTCAATCCAGATCATCAGTGTCTGAAACATCTTTACTTGTAAATATTGTTGGTGATAGTTTGCTACCCAAATCGATTCTGACTAATCTGATAGATAAAAGACCTATACTTATGATGGCTGCAAAAACCGGGCTATCGCCAAATGAACAGTTTCTGGTTAATCGCTCCCAATATTTGTTTAATGATGGCGAGTATAATTATCTCGCACTATACCCCGATGCTTTTGCTAATGAACACCTTGCGGAGAGCTATTTGCAATCACACTGGGATACTATTACCGCAAAGAAGCCTGCCAGCAATTTGCAGACCTGCGGTGATGGCTTTTACTCGATTCGATACCCATGCAGATATGATGAATTTGCGTGGACGAACCTGACATCAACCGATCCCGGTAATGCGATTACCCTTGCAGACACAATTATCGATTTCAAAGACAGTACACAGATTGAACTCAGTCTGTGGCTGAATATTGATCCTATCAAACCGGCTTTCCCCTATTTAACAATAACTCTAGTAAATCAAACAAATAATGAAGTATTTACTGACGAGATACATCCTAAACAGATGGCCTCAACGTATTTGAATCGTCTTAGGGTAAGCTATAATCGTAAGCTGGGACATGGCAGATATCAATTGAAACTTCTTGTTCATGCAGATAAGGTATTACTTGGAAATGTGTTAATCAGAGAAACTGATGTGCACATAAAACAAGCCCTAAAGGAAAATGAATACATTGATAATTATCCAATCAGGGAGCAGTAGCTTCTGTTTGTGCGGCATTTTTTATTGCATCAACAACGTCATTAATTAACCACATCGGTGTAGAGGTAGCGCCGCTTACCCCAACGCTTGATGCTGATTGAAACCATTCGGACTTAATATCTGTGGGATCAGATACGATGTAGCTTCTGTCATTAACCGACTTGCAAACCTGATACAACACTTTTCCGTTTGAACTCTTCTGCCCGCTGACAAAAACCATCACATCATATTGTTTGGCAAATTTTTCAAGGTGTGGGGCACGGTTTGAAACTTGCCTGCATATGGTGTCGTGTGCACTAACGTTAGAGTTCCCTTTTAGCATAGCCCGCTCCATAATCATATCGCGGATTGCATAAAATTTATCGGTACTTTTTGTGGTTTGGGAGAAAAGTACGATAGGTTTTGAAAAATCCACTTTGTCTAAATCAGACTCAGAAGTAACTACGATGGCTTTGTTCTCGGTTTGTCCAAGCAATCCTTTCACCTCAGCATGTCCATCTATGCCATATATTACGATTTGCTTGTCTGCATCCTGAGAATCATATACATTTTTTACCCGGTGTTGAAGTTTTAAAACCACAGGACAACTGGCATCCAGCAGCTGGATGTTATTTTGCATGGCGGTGATATACGTTTGAGGTGGTTCGCCGTGAGCACGTATCAGCACTTTACAATCTTTCAATGTAGACAAATCGTCGTGATTTATAATCTTTAATCCTTTGTCGGTTAATCGCTTTACCTCAACTTCATTATGAACAATATCACCTAGGCAGTAAAGCGAACCGGTTTCATTAAGTTCATCCTCAGCCATCTGAATGGCATATATCACTCCGAAACAAAAGCCGCTATTTTGATCAACATCAATTTTCATGCGAATGCTAAATTACGCATTGTTGCCTTTTGGATAACTATGCTTTACTTATTTTACTATACAACAAGTTCCCTTATCGTGTGAAGCACCACATTAAGTTGCTCCTCTTGGGTAAGGAAAGAGTTGTCTAATTCGATGGCATCAGGAGCTTTACGAAGAGGATTATAGGCTCTGTTCGTATCCTCGTGGTCCCGTGACTCGAGGTTTTTAACAATCTCCGCAAGCGGCAGATTCATGCCTTTTTCTTTAAGTTCAAGCCAGCGTCGATTGGCCCTTATGTCTTTATTGGCGGTCATGAATAGCTTCAATTCAGCATCAGGAAATACAACAGTACCAATATCACGACCATCCATGACCAGTCCGCGTCGGTTTCCCATATGCTTTTGTTGTTCTACCAGAAAATCACGAACCGCCGGAATGGCACTAACAGGACTAACGGCATTGGAAACCTCAAGTGTGCGAATGGCATCTTCTACCATTTCGCCATTAAGGTAGGTTTCATTACGATTATTTACCTTGTTGTATTGAAAGTGAATATGAATATTCTTTAAAGCTGAAGCAACCTCGCGTTCGTTGGTTCGATCGATATGATTTTGCATCAGGTAGTAGGTAACTGCTCGATACATAGCCCCGGAATCGATATAAAAATACCCCAGTTTTTCAGCCAATTGCTTGGCCAGTGTGCTTTTTCCGCACGAAGAATATCCATCGATTGCAATGATTATTTTGCGCTCCATCAACGGCAAAGAAGCACAATTTTAGTGGTTATTACAAAACAGCTTTTTATAATATATCATTGGGATTAATAGGGGCAAAACCTATCTTTGCACTTATGTTACCGAAAGCAGAAAATTTGTCTGATTCTTTAACGCCATGGAATAAAACGATGGATGAAAGTCGCCAGGGCGAAGTATTTACCATGGCTGATACATCCCGAATATCTATTCCATCTGCCAAAAAGTACTATATAGAGAGTTATGGCTGTCAGATGAATTTCTCAGACAGTGAAATAGTTGCCAGCATCCTAGCTGAACATGGGTTTATACATACCTCAGAGTTTATTCAGGCCGACCTGATCTTGATAAACACGTGCTCGATTCGTGAAAACGCAGAACAACGCGTCAGACAACGTTTAACCGAATTTAAACGGGCAAAGAGCCATAATCCGGAAGCCTTAGTGGGTGTGCTGGGTTGTATGGCCGAACGACTGAAATCGAAGTTTTTGGAGGAAGAAAAAATCGTTGATCTTGTCATTGGCCCCGACGCTTACCGGACCTTACCACAACTGGTTGAACAGGCCGGCAGCGGTCAAAAAGGTGTAAACGTATTGTTGAGCCGTGAAGAAACCTATGCAGATATTAACCCGGTTCGGTTAAATAGTAACGGCATAACAGCTTTTATTTCCATAATGCGGGGTTGTAATAATATGTGCTCTTTTTGCGTAGTACCCTTCACCAGAGGACGTGAACGCAGCCGCGATCCATATAGCATCATTGATGAGGCCAAACAATTATTTGAATCGGGTTATCGCGAGATTACCTTACTGGGGCAAAATGTGGATAGTTATCTCTGGTCCAATCAGAATGGAACGGAAAGCATGAACTTCGCACGACTTCTAGAAAATGTTGCTCTGGTAAGTCCCGAACTTCGCGTACGGTTCAGCACTTCGCATCCAAAAGACATTACTGATGAAGTACTTCACGTAATTGCCGCACACGCCAACATTTGCGACTATATTCATTTACCCATACAATCAGGAAGTTCAAGAGTTCTTGAAATGATGAACCGAACGTATACCCGCGAGTGGTATCTGCAAAAAATAGAACGTATTCGTGAAATAGTTCCTGGCTGCGCCATTTCAACCGATATCATTGCCGGGTTCTGCAATGAAACGGAGGTAGATCATCAGGAAACACTTAGTATGATGGATTATGTTCGCTATGAAATGGCTTTCATGTATAAATACTCCGAACGTCCCGGCACGCTGGCGGCACGAACGTATGAAGATAATATTTCTGAAGAGGTAAAAGCCAGAAGACTTAAGGAGATCGTAACGAAACAGATGGCTCATCAGGCTGAAAAAAACAAGGAGGATATCGGTAAAACATATGAGGTGCTCATTGAAGGTGTATCTCGCAGATCAGACACCCATCTCTTTGGACGTAACTCTCAGAATAAAGTGCTGGTATTTCCTGCACAAGGCCACAAGCCCGGAGAATACGTGCATGTTCTTGTTGAAAGTACCACGGCGGCAACACTTATCGGAAAAGTTATAAGCTAAATATTCGAATGACAGATATACAACAAATTAAACAACGCTATCACATCATCGGGAACTCCGTTGGGCTCAATCATGCCCTAAGCATTGCCGCTCAGGTTGCGCATACGGATCTTACTGTACTCATAACCGGTGAAAGCGGAGTTGGTAAGGAGATATTTTCTCAAATCATTCATCAACTATCCCCACGAAAACACAATAGCTTTATAGCGGTAAATTGTGGTGCCATTCCTGAGGGCACGATAGATTCCGAATTATTTGGTCACGAGAAAGGATCGTTTACCGGTGCTGTGGAAAGCAGAAAGGGCTATTTTGAAACCGTAAATGGTGGTACCATATTTCTGGATGAAGTTGGCGAGTTGCCTCTTGGCACTCAGGCTCGTTTACTCAGAGTACTCGAAACGAAGGAATACATCAGAGTCGGTTCGTCTAAAGTACAAAAAACAGATGTGCGCGTTATTGCGGCCACCAATGTTAACCTACTGGAACTTATCCAAAGAGGTAAGTTTCGTGAAGATTTGTACTACCGCCTCAATACAGTACCAATTAAGGTGCCTGCACTTCGCGAACGCAAGGAAGACATTTACATACTATTCAGAAAATTCTGCATCGACTTTGCTGACCGTTACAACACAAAGCCTGTGGCCCTTGATGAAGAAGCGAAAAAACTCCTTACAAATTATGCTTGGCCCGGCAATGTGCGCGAACTGAAAAATATTGCCGAACAAGTTAGTGTCTTATCATCCAATAAAGTGATATCGGCAGAGGAATTGAAACAGTTTATTCCTGAATCGTTTAGCAACGATCTGCCCATTCTAAGCAGACACAGTGGCGGAGGCGAGGGAGGCGATTACTCGGAACGCGATATCATGTATAAGGTATTGTTCGACATGAAGAATGATTTAAATGAATTAAAGAAAATCGTCTACGGCACTATATCCGGAAACCAGGCAAACATGGCTGCTTCTCACGTTGTGCCGATATCTACCGAACAAAATCCATCCCTGCGAAATATTGTTGTTGATCAGTCACAACCGCACATCATCAGTTCCTCAAAAGAGAATCTGATTGAAGTAGAGCAATCGCTGTCACTTGCCGAAATTGAAAAAGAGACTATAATCAAAGCATTAAAGAAACACCGAAACAGAAAGGATGCCGCCCGTGAACTGGGAATTTCAGAACGTACACTTTATCGTAAAGTCAAAGACTACAATCTGGAATGATGCGCATCGGAATCATCCTCATATCCCTTTTACTTACGGGCTGTAACATATACAGTTTCTCCGGTGCCAGCATTGAGGCCGGTGTAAAAAAAGTACGGGTTAAACCATTTTCAAACCAGGCTAATCTTGTTGTTCCGGCACTGAGTCAAAAGCTCACCATATCACTTAAAAATAAATTTATTACGTACACAAACCTGATCCTTACCGATGAGGCTGATACCGATTTGGATTTTACCGGAGCCATTACTGAATACAGAGTAACTGCTGTTGCCGCACAAGCCGGCGAAACCGTTGCCCTCAACCGATTAACAATTACGGTTACGGTTAACTTCAAAAACAACCGCAATGAAAAACAGAGTTGGGAAACATCATTCTCGCGCTTTGCTGACTTCGATAGCAATAAAGACTTGGCTATAGTACAAGATGCTTTAATTGACGATATTGCAGACCAAATATCAGAAGCTGTATTCCAAAAAGCCGTTGTTAACTGGTAAAATGATAAAAGAAAAAATAAATAAGGCAATTCAGGATCCCGGGGATATTCATAATCTCACCAAGGACGAGCTCATTGCTCTTATTAATAAGTATCCTTTTTGTGCTTCTCTGCATCTGATCTCAACGAAGCTGTTGTTTAATGAGAATAATCCCGATTATCAATCCCAGTTAGCACACACTGCTGCATATGCTAATGACCGAAAGGCACTCTTCAGACTGATTTACGATACTGAAGCTGTAAAAGACTCTGCCACGACTGTGATTACCAATGAACCTGTAGAAAGTGATTCTGAGCTGGTGGCCTCATTATTGAATACTAATGCCGAAACAGATATTAGTGAAAAATTCATACTTGCACAAACAGAATCAGCCAGCCAAGATATGGCAGAGCCTGAAAAGGAAGAACATACCGCACTGGAAGAACTTGAAGCCATCCACAATCAGCAGATTATCGATGACATTAATAATGAATTGAATCGACTCAGTGAAACCGGATCCGGTGAACTCGATATTAATCGGGATGTTGTGGAGCTTGAAAATGAAAACGAATTTGTTGATGAGCACGTTGATCCGGAAATGGAGTCTAACAGACAAATTATTAATCAGGTTGATGTGATTCAATTCAAGGAGGAAAAAACAGAAATAGAAACTCCTCATTCAGCTGATTCGTTAGATAAAGTCGATGATATAACCACGAACCTGTCCAATATCACTTCTGAAAATATTGATGACCTAATTGCTAATCTTGAACACGTTCCTGCAAACGCAGATTCAACGACTCAACATAATACTAAAGACAGCATAGAGCCTATTATCATTCACCCTTTGGGAACAGAACCGGGTTCACTTGCAGATTCGGTGAAAAAATCCTTTACGGATTGGTTAAAAACATACGGCACTAATGTAAGCACACTTGTTACGAAACCCGCTTCAAGTGTTATTCAGATATCCAAAGAAGCTATATCTGAAGTTGAACCAATAAATACAGTTACGCCATCAAAGGATGCTTATCCAAAAATTCAGGAGGACACTGATGATTTAGGTGTATTAGACCATCAATATCAACAAGAGCAGGCTTTAGTATACTTTAAAGAAACAGAAGAAGACCTGAACCGAATTATTGAACAGGAAATAAAACAAATTGATGAGTTTGTTCAAAATCAACCTGCCATACCGGATCACACTGTCGAATATGAATGGTCAGTAGCTGATTTAGCCCGAAAAAGTCTGGATGATTCTCAAGAAGTTATTACAGAAACCATGGCCCGAATTTTTGTTTCTCAGGGTAAAAACAAACGTGCCATCGATATTCTTGAAAAACTGGTATTGTTACATCCTGAAAAAAGCCTTTACTTTGCAGGCCTTATTAAAGAATTCAAAAAAAATAGTAATTAAAAATGTACACGTTAATTGTAATCCTAATTATCATCGCCGCCGCTCTATTGATTGCCGCTGTATTGATTCAAAACCCTAAGGGTGGCGGACTTGGACAATCTTTTGGTGGCTTTTCTAATCAGATCATGGGAGTGCAGCGCACAACAGATTTCCTCGAAAAAGCAACCTGGACGCTTGTAATTAGCATAGCCTTACTTTCTCTGTTAACCGTGTTTTTTATCGATAAAAACCCATCACCTGAGAATAATAAACCTAAATCACAATTTGAGGGAATTGAATTAACCACTCCTGTTGCTCCTCAGGCGCCTCAGGCACCTCAAAATCCACAAACACAGCAGATTCAAGGTTCAACACCTGCCGATACCGGTAAAAAATAATAATCCCGATACATCAAAAAAAAAGCTGCTCACGCAGCTTTTTTTGTTTATGCCTTTAACAAAGATTAACGATACAACGCCGGAAAAGTGGACGGATCGCTCTCATGCATAATTCCATAAATCAGATCAATAATTTGTTCAGCATTTGGTTTGCAATAATAATCACCATCAGATGCATAGGCAGATCGGTTCTCTGTTGCAGTTAATGTAGCCGGTTTAGCATCCAGATATTGAAATATGTCCTGCTCCTCCATAACTTGTTGTAACATATATGCTGAGGCACCTCCCGGAACATCTTCATCAAGGAACACAATACGATTTGTTTTTTTAACCGATTGCTTTATCACATGATGAATATCGAATGGTATTAGGGTTTGCACATCGATTAATTCAACATCAATACCCAGTTCGGATAGTTTATCGCAGGCTGATATTGCCACCCGGCAACAAGAACCATAGGTAACCAGGGTAATATCAGATCCATTCCGCAATATTTCAGGAACACCCAAAGGCACGGTAAACGTATCAATATTTAAAGGCAGCTTCTCCTTAAGTCTGTATCCGTTCAAACATTCAATGATTAAGGCAGGATCATCACTTTGCAATAAAAGATTATAAAATCCCGCCGCCTGTGTCATATTTCGGGGAACACAGATATACATTCCTCTGAGTGCATTTATAACCATACCCATGGGCGAACCGGTATGCCAGATACCTTCCAGCCTGTGCCCACGTGTGCGAACAATGAGTGGTGCCTGTTGACCATTTGCCGTTCGATAGCGAAGTGTGGCTAAATCATCACTGAGCGGTTGTAATCCATATAGTAAATAGTCCAGATATTGTATTTCAGCTATAGGTCGCAATCCGCGTAATGCCATACCAATTCCCTGACCCATAATCGTTGCCTCACGAATACCAACGTCATAAATTCTGTTTACGCCATGCTTGGCTTGCAATCCACTAAAACCCTGATTAACATCACCAATCTTTCCTAAATCTTCACCAAAAGCAACTAGTCGCCTATCTCTTGTAAATGCCTGATCAAAACAGGCATTGAGTATTTCAAATCCATTTATCAAAGGTGCATCGTCACTATAGGTTGCATCTACACGCGGCACATGCAGCGCAGATTGATTCGACGTACTGTAAAGATAGGAATGATATCGTTGTTGGTTGGCCTGATCGTATGCCGATAACCAGGAAACAAGTGCGGCACGCTCCAGGCTATCCTCATAGCGTGTTTCATATAAAATATGCTTAACCGTCTCGGTCAGATTTCTGCGCATAGGGTCAGGCAATAATTCCAAAGCACGTTTTTTTGCGTTGATCACTTCGGCAGATGAACTAACAAAGGATAGATGTTCCAATAAAACACCCAGTGTTTCAATTTCGGATTTAATCGGTTGCAGATATTCCATCCAGGCCGCGGATTGTTGTTCACGAACGTCTTTTACTGCTTTAGTGGCGAGCTCATTTAATTCGTCTTCAGTTGCAATGGCATATTGTATCAGCCAGTTTTTCATTCGAAGAATACCATCAAAATCCTGCTCCCATTTTAATCGTTCTTTAGACTTGTAACGCTCATGAGAACCTGATGTAGAATGCCCCTGTGGCTGTGTAATCTCTTGTACATGAATCAGACAAGGAATATGGGTTGACCGGGTTTTAGTAACAGCGCGCTGATAGGTTTCTACCAAGGCGGGGTAATCCCATCCTTTAACTGCGTAAATGTCGATGCCCTGGCCATTTTCATTAACATAAAAGCCGGAACATATTTCTGAGATGCTTCCCTTTGTTGTTTGTAACTCAATAGGTACCGAAATGCCATAACCATCATCCCAAACCGATATGACCAGAGGAACCTGCATCACGCCGGCGGCATTGAGTGTTTCCCAGAAATGACCTTCAGACGTACTGGCATCTCCGATTGTAGCAAAAACGACCTCATTACCTGATACTGAATATCCATGTTGAACAGTCTCATCGTTAAGTTGTCGGTAGTATTTGGATGCTGCTGCCAATCCCAGGGCTCTGGGCATCTGAGATGCTGTAGGTGATGCATCTGCTGCAGAGTTTTTTTGATTCGTATGACTTTTGGGCATACCCGATTCATCTAGCAGTCGCGTGGCAAAATGTGCATTCATCATCCTACCAGCTGAATGGGGTTCGAGGGTTACATCGGTGTTTGCATACAGTTGCGCAAATAACTCCTTTACATTAGCTTGTCCTGTGGCAAGCGCAATAGTTTGATCCCTGTAATACCCTGAACGGAAGTCACCAGGTTCAAAAACTTTTGATAACGCAATCTGGGGTAGCTCTTTGCCATCGCCAAAAATTCCAAATTTGGCCTTTCCGGTCAGCACCTCCTTACGTCCCAGTAAACTGGCCTCCCTACTCAGATTGATAACATAAAAGTCATCTAAGATGATTTGCTTGAATGTATCAAAATCAATATCGGTTTGAGTTAAATTATTTTTAGTTGAAATTGGCATGATATTTTCTATTAACGCTTAACTTTCCAAAAATAATAAAACAAGGTTTACATAATTATTCATCCAATCAAACAACATGAAAAAAACAATCACTATGATTTGACTATTTGTCCTCGGACTCAACTCATTTGCTCAGCAAAAAAGCTTAAGCACCGATACCAAGGCCCCTCAAACGCAAAAGCCTGCGCCTGTTTTACAAACAACAGCTCCTGTTGATAATAAAGTTGGCACTGCCATTTTC
>BJGO01000089.1 GCA_014190535.1 Bacteroidota bacterium
CAGCGAAAAGTGGTAAAAAGTGCTAAAGGCGAAATGCAATTTGGAGGCGTCATCTATAGCGACTCTGCCGATAAAGCCACCCGCTTTATTTTAAATTGCAATCAGAAAAAAATCCCTCTTGTATTCCTTCAGGATGTTACAGGCTTTATGGTTGGTTCTAAATCGGAACACGGTGGTATCATCAAAGATGGCGCTAAGCTGGTTAATGCCGTTGCTAATTCTGTTGTCCCAAAAATTACAGTGATTGTGGGTAACAGTTTTGGTGCAGGCAATTATGCGATGTGTGGTAAAGCCTATGATCCGAGAATTATCGTCGGCTGGCCCATGTCACGAATAGCTGTTATGGGCGGAGCACAGGCCGCCAAAACATTGCTACAAATTCAAGTCGCGTCGCTCAAAGCAAAAGGCAAAGAAATAGATAAGGAGGAGGAAGATAAAATGCTAAAGGATATCACAGCCCGTTATGATAAGCAAATGCAACCCCAGTATGCGGCTTCCCGATTATGGATTGATGAAATTATTAATCCACTAGATACCCGAAAAGTAATATCCATGACCATAGAGGCCGCAAACCATGCCCCTATCACACGTGCATTTAATCCGGGTGTCATACAAACCTAACGTGTATCAAATGTTTTTAAATTTTATCAATCATTCCGAAACCACCCTTCCGGTTAGTTACTGGTTGACTAGTCCTTTAATGCAAACCGGCATCTATTATCAATGGCCAGCGTTGTAATCCTGGGTTCTGCTCATCCACTTCGCGGTGGTTTATCGTCATATAACGAACGATTGGCACGCGAATTCCTACTCATGGGACACGAAGTTACAATATACACCTTCAGTCTTCAGTATCCTTCGTTGCTTTTTCCGGGAAAAACGCAATTGAGTGCATCTCCCAAACCACCGGATCTGGATATCCGGGTCTGTGTCAATTCAATTAATCCATTAAACTGGATCCAAGTAGGCAGAACCATAGCCAGACAAAAACCGGATGTACTAATCACTAAGTATTGGTTACCCTTTATGGCCGGTTGCTTGGGAACGATCTGCCGAATGGTAAAAAAAAACAAACACACTAAAATCATTTGCATACTGGATAATTTAATTCCACACGAAAAACGCCCGGGCGATAAGCAATTAACACACTTTTTTATGAATGGGCTTGATGCGTGTATTGCCCAATCGAATTCGGTATTACAGGATGTGGACTTATTCTCAAAAACAATACCGCGGCGATTATGTCCTCATCCGATATTCGATAATTTCGGTGAACCGGTATCCCGTGATCAGGCTCTGCGTTATCTGGGATTAGATCATAACTACAGATATATGCTGTTTTTTGGTTTCATCCGTGAATATAAAGGCCTTGATATTCTGCTTCAGGCCTTCGCTCAGATACATCAGAAACATCCACAGCTTAAGCTCATTGTTGCCGGTGAATTTTATGTAGATCGTAAATCGTATCTGAACCTGATCGAAAGCCTGCAATTAACTGAGGTCATTGAACTTAGAACTGATTATATTCGCGATGAAGATGTGCGATACTATTTCTGTGCATCTGATCTTGTTGTTCAACCCTATAAACACGCCACACAAAGTGGCGTAACACAAATATGCTATCATTTCAATAAACCTATGTTGGTTACCCATGTTGGTGGCCTGGCTGATATTGTACCTGATGGTATTGTTGGCTATGTAACCCCTGTTAGTGCAGATGCTGTGGCCAATGCAATTTCCGACTTTTATGATCATAACCGAATGGAAACGTTTTCAGTTAATGTACAATCTGAAAAACTGAAATACAGTTGGCGGAACATGGTTAATCATATTTTTGACCTCTGCAAGGAAATCGTTCCATGACTATTAGGATAAACCCGGTCTCCCTCGAAGAACTGGCAGTCATAAGCGAATTAAGTCAACAGATATGGCCTGTCGCTTATGGCGCCATACTGAGCGGGGAACAAATCGACTATATGCTTGATCAAATGTATAGTCTCTCATCATTAACGAAACAAGTTCAATCCGGTCATTATTTTTTATTGGCAAGTAACGAAAGTGGTGCAGTTGGCTATGCATCCGGTTCCATCGAATCGAAGCAAATCATTAAACTACAGAAGCTATATGTACACCAGAATAGTCAACGCAGAGGGATAGGCTGCTCATTACTTAAGGAAATGATTTCATATGGTTTGAGTAAAGCCTGTTCGGTTATGGAATTAAATGTCAATCGCTACAATCAGGCTATTCTATTTTATCAGGTACAAGGGTTTAAAATAAAAGAAGCCGTTGATATTTCAATCGGAAACGGCTTCTTTATGAATGATTATATTATGAGCAAAACGCTCACCTGATTGCTACTTTTTATTTTTCATCAAGGTATTTTTGATGTAATCAATGGTTTCTTTAAATGAAGCATTCTCGGGATCCAATGACAGCGCCTTTTCGTAATTGGCTATGGCTTCAGAGTAGTTCGTGATTAATATGTTGTAATTACCGAAATACTGATAAGACTCCAGCAACTCTTTTTTGTATTTCACAGAATCAGCTAAACCCAATTCAATCACTTTTGTATAATGCGGCGATGCAAGGCCTTGAGGTGCATCAGGATTATCAATAGACTGATTACAGCGCCCTCTCCATAAATGCCCCTGTACCCATGCGTTGGATAATTCTGTAACCCAAATAAATGCACTATCTGCCTTTACATATGATGAATCAAAATAATACGATTGACCGAGTTTAAAGTATTCCTGTATGGTTGGTTTTGAGGATGACTTGATTTTACGATCATAATACTCAGCCGCTTTACCATAATTTTTCTTTTGGTAATAGAGCACGGCAATCTCTCCGATCAACTCACGTTTGGTTGTGTCCAAGGCTATTGCTTTTTCATAATTTAAAATAAAGAGTGAATCATTGCCTTTCTTTTGATATAATTTACCAAGGTATTCATAATCGGAACCTAAAATGCGTTTGGGATCAGCCTTACTGAAGAAAAGGTTTAATTCCTGTATGCCTTTATCAAATTCACCAATTTCATAGTAGCTATAACCTGCCAATCTGTTCATCACATATTTATCCGGTTGAGCCGTTTTAACTTCGTTAATGAGATTAAGTGCGGCCGTATAATCCTTATTCAGAAACAATAATTGTGCATACTGATAGCGGACATCATTATCAAGATAAGCCACTTTCATGTACGACTCGAATGTTTCCTTAGCTTTATCATACTGACCGGTTGCATAGTATAAATCTGATAACCCCCTCAAAGCCGGCGCAAATTCCTGGTTAACCGTTAAGGCTTTTTGAAAGGCAGTTAACGATTCGGTATACTTTCTGGCATACGTCCACACAATGCCAATTTTGCTGTTTGCGGAGTATAGTGCCGGATTGTATTGCAAGGCCAGTTCGTAATTGGTAACTGCCTCTCCACCATTCTGCAACTGGAAATTGGCATCGCCCAGCATCATATAGATATCTGCATTCTTATAGTTGATTTCCAGTCCTTTCTTAAGCTGATTGATTGCCTCCTGAGCATTTGGGTTATCCTGATTGATATATGCATCAGCCACCCATACATAATAGTTTACATCTTTATTTCCGGCAAGATTGCGGGCTTCTTTGAAATATTCAATCGATTTAACCTGGTCTTTATTATGAAGTGCTACCTTGGCCAGGCCGCAATAGTTCTGTGCATATTTATCGTTGGCTTTAACACCCTGTTGATATACGATTAATGCGGAATCATAGTTTGACAGAAAGCAAAGTGCGTTACCCCATAGGTAAAACGCTTCAGCGTTAGCCGGTTCTTGTTTGCATACTGAAGCGAATAACGTAGAGGATAGTCTGTAGTTCTCGTTCTGATAGGCTTTTTGCGCCTCGTTCATCTGCGCTGATGCGCTTAAAAAAAATAAAACAAACACTGCGCTTAGCAGCGTTTTTAACTTGATGGTGCTACTCATATTCTTATTCATTGTTAAATGATTTTTGGATTTCAATGACTCTTACCGGTTCTTTTGCAGGTTTCAAGCCAATTTGTTCAATTATAGTCATCCCAATGTCAGATAATATAAAGGCGGCAAAACCGGTGGCTAAACCACTGGTACCTTCCCCATTAACAAGGTAAAGGTTCCTGAGGAAAGGATAACTGCCATCGATAATATGCTGAGCATCGGGTTTCACGTAAATATCGGGAGTTACTTTCTTAGAGACCGCAATAATACGCAGGCCGGAAAGATTTTTTTGTACATGTTTATCCTCTATGTCACTGATGTGATTTACAGCAAGCACACCTATTACGTTATTGTTATTTTTTATATAGTCAAATACCTCAGAAACCGATTTAAGCGCATAGCAATTGGCTCCGAGTGGCTTTCCCAAGAGTATTGAATCTTTTATATAGCCCGCCGTGCCGGTGTTGTTTCGGTCAAAGACAACATTGATTTGATTGTGGTCTTTGTTCAAACCTGTGTTTCCCTGCAGTATTTGAATTAACTCCTCATCGGTATAGGTTGAATCCATATCTGCACGACCAATAAATGCAATGGCATCGGCAGCAAATGGTATGGTTTTAATGTAATAGCCGCGCTCTTTGATGTTTTTTAATTCAAACGAGGTAAGCTGTCTGGATAGACATATTAACGGCACTTGACCATTAGCAAAACGGGAGACCGCATCGGTTTCTGTAGTATAGTCAATCTCCACCGTTGCATTCGTGTAGGTGTGTTGAAATAGTCGCACAAATTCAGTGAAAAGATTTGTGTAGGCATCATCAATTGCAATTTGAACCTTTCCTGATGTTGGCGTATTGTTTGACTGTTGATCCGGAATATCCTTCTGATTGCAGGATAACAAAAGGCAAAATATAAAAATCAATAGTGTTTTAGACATTATTGAAAACGATTTCTACTCAGATACTTCTGGTAAAACATCACCGATCTGAACGAGGCATAAGCTATAAGCAATAATCCAAAACCAATGCGTTGAGTGTGGCTAAGATGAGGGCTCAAATACTCGGTAACTAAAAACAATAAGGCCGCAACATAATAGATCAGGATAATTCCCAACTGTACATAGAACATGATTGGCCTTGGCGATGCAGTCAACTTACTCAGATGCCAGTTTAAATGTTACCGGTAAATTAAAATAAACAGGAACGGCATTACCATTTTGCTTACCGGCATTCCATTTTGGCATGTTCTTAACAACCCGAATCGCTTCATCAGTACATCCTCCTCTTACATCACGAAGGGTTTTAATTTCTGATATCGATCCATCGGAACCTACCACAAACTGTAATACTACGGTTCCCTCAATACCGTTTTCACGAGCGGCTGCGGGATAACGTATGTTTTTGTATAGGTATTCCTGAAGAGCCTGATCTCCTCCCGGAAATGTTGGCATCTGCTCAACAAACATTAATGGTTTGGTTGGTGGCGGCTCTGTTACGGTAACCGGGGCATCATTAAAATTCACTTCAGCATTCGGATCTATATTCGTTTCGGTACCCGGATCCGTATTCTTGAGTTCCTCTAGTACCGGAGGTTCCTCGTCCTGTGGCACCTCTTCGTCCGGTTTTACTACCGGTGGTGTGAACTTGATTGTTTTAGGTGGTGGTGGCGGTAAATCCGGTGGCGGCGGTGGAGGAGTCGTCTTATCGAGCGGTGGCGGTGCCGCCAGTTTGGTGACATCCACCACATTTAGTGCCTTCTTTGTTTCAAGTTGTTTATCCAGCAATTCTTTTATAAAGGGTATGCTGAATCCAAATAATATTAACGCAACACCGATGATAGTGGCGCGTGTAACATTTTTCTTATAAACCTTTCTTAAATAGTATGCACCATATTCTTTATTTCTACCTTCGAAAATGATGTCGTTTAAGTCTGCCTGTAAGATTTTATCGAGTTGCATAGTGATTTCTTTTTTTTAAGATGCAGTTAAGAGCATTATTCCACAGGAGGTAGCATAGTTTTTTCTTCGGGAGTTATATCCACGATGGCATAACGCTGCATTTTAGTTACTTTCATCTCATCCAGCACGTCGACCATGTGACCAAATTGAGCATCATCGATAGCCTTAATAAGTACTACCGGTCCAACTTCTTTTTTTCCCTCGGCCCGTTGTTTTGATTTAACCTCAGTATCAAACTCAATAAGTACTTTTCTGAGACCATTTGCTGAATAATCTGTTTGTTCAACAACAGGACTTTCGCTGATGCCTTTGTAATAAAATACCCGATTTCGTTGAGCCACAATTACGGTAAGCGCTTCCGATGCCTTCACCTTAGTCTGGCTGGCCGTATCCTCCGGCTTGGGTTTTTCCGGCATAATAACTTCCATAGCATTTGGCTTATTGAACGTAGTGGTTAACATAAAAAATGTAACCAACAAGAACGCTAAATCCACCATAGGCGTCATGTCTATCTTGGTAGATACCTTTTTGGAACGTACTCCACCTTTTTTCTTCCCGTGGCCTTCCGAGGATGTATCTAATTCTGCCATCGATGTTCAGTTTCTTTTTTAGAGTTTAAAGATGTTAATCTGGTTTTTTAGCGTCCGGTGCTGATTTTTCACTGGTTATTAGACTAAACCTGTTTATGTTCTGTTCCTGAAGTATCTGTATAATTCGTTTTACCTTGCCATACTGCGACATATTATCGGCTTTGATGATGATAATAGAATTAGGGTTAGCAGCGCGGGATAAAATAATCCAATAGTTCAGTTCATTGTTTACGGAATCTATAGGTATACCCTTCTGTTGAAAATCAGGTCGGTCTTCAGGCTCCGTGTTCAGGAATGCTCTCATCTCAGCCATGGGAACTCCGGTCATTCCCAAAACGGCAAACGTGTTAATTTCATCCTGAGAAAACTCAATCTCATATCGCTTGCCCATCTGATATATCAGAGCCTGGCGATTAAATTTTCCATCGAAGTTAAAAAACACACGTCCATCATTGGAGACGATAATCGTGGTTTTATCTTTGTCAGGAACTTTGAACTGAGAAGTCGATTTAGGATTTTCGATTTTAACCGGTTCATCGGGCTGAAACTTGGTCGTGAGCATGAAAAACGTAACCAGCAGGAACGCCATATCAACCATCGGAGTCATGTCGATGGAGATTGCTTTTTTCGGTATTTTAACCTTTGGCATTGGGCTGAGGGTGTCGTTTTGGATTAGTGCTTAGATGCGAAGTTTTGCGAAATAGAGTATCCGGCTTCATCAATAGCGTATGTCATTTCATCGATACTTCCAGTAAAGTAGTTATATACAATGATGGCAACAGCCGATGTACCAATACCTAATGCAGTATTGATTAATGCCTCAGAGATACCAGTTGAAAGTGCAACCGCATCAGGAGCACCGGCAGTAGCAAGTGCGGCAAATGCTTTAATCATACCTAACACCGTTCCAAATAAACCAACGAGTGTTCCAATTGGTGCCAGCGTTGCAATAACGGATAAGTTTTTTTGAAGCATGGGCAGTTCGAGAGCTGTAGTTTCTTCAACTTCCTGTTGAATTGCCAGAAGTTTCTGATCCTTACTCATTTGTTTATCAACACCCATGGCCTGATACTTTTCCAAACCTGCAAGAATCACATTGGCAACAGATCCTTTCTGTTTGTTACATTCAGAAATCGCAGCATTCATGTCGTTATTGGTAAGGTGGTACTGCACACGTTTAACGAAAGAAGCAATATTGCCCTTGCCGTGAGCCTTGCGTATTGTGATAAAACGCTCAATCGAAAATACAATAACCATTATGGCCATAGACATAAGTAGCGGCACAATGTACCCTCCTTTGTATACTACACCGAGATAATTACCCTGCTTAGGGTGATTTGCAGGATTGTTGTCGATGAAGTTAGCCGGATTACCCAGAATGAACATAAAGATGAGAATGGCCACTACTAAGCATAAAGGAATTACGATAGCAGCGAAGATAGATGAGAGGTCAGTTTTTTTCTCCATGATGGTTATTTAGTTTATTGTTTGAATGTATTTGTTTATTGAGGTTGGCAAATATAGATTTAAAATTATGGGAGCAAAACGCCTTGATGTAATTTTTATTCTTTGTTAATGTATGATTTGACAAATTCATGACAAATTACTTTTGAGGCATACCAATGAATACAAATTTCCAAGCGTAGTATACCACGTGTACGGATGCAAATATCACCGAGAAATAAAACAGTACCGAATCATTTCCTGCTGTATGCAAATGATGGAATGAGGCTACAACAAAAAGTGCCAGAGCCAAAAGTAATCCGCTATATCCAATAATGCGTTTTTCTTTAATGCTTCGCTGATGTTCTGTGTAAACTGATTTCTTAAAACCATAAGCCGCAAAAATGTCTATACCAATCATCATCCAAACAATTAAACGAATCCATGTATCGAGAGGTAGAAAGACCATCATAAACAAACACGTTGCAATTCCAAGTATTGGAACCAATGGAACCAATGGTGTTTTAAAGGATCGGGGTGCGTCGGGCATCGTACGACGTAAGACGATAATGCCGATACAAACTAAAATAAAGGCAAAAAGTGTTCCGATGCTGGTCATCTCACCTACAACCCTTGCCGGAACAAATGCCGCAAACAAACTCACAAATAACATAAACATCATGTTATTTTTAGCAGGTGTTCTGTATGTTGGATGTACCTCGCTGAAAACAGAAGGGATTAATCCATCACGACTCATACTAAAGAAGACACGGCTCTGTCCCATTAACATCACCAATATAACTGAGGCATAACCTGCAAGAATGGCAATGATAATGGCTTTGTTCAACCAAGGGTAAGCCGGTACAATGGTACCCGATGCATCAGGAGTTCCCATCTGATCAATAGCAACAGCTACGGGTGCAATGCCGTCCTGTCCGCGGAATATTTCATAATTCGCAACACCGGTCATGACGTGGGCAAAAAGAATATATAAGGCCGTGCAAATGGCCAACGAAACCAATATTCCGATCGGCATATCCTTTCTTGGATTTTTAGCCTCCTGAGCCGCTGTGCTTACGGCGTCAAATCCGATGTAAGCAAAAAAGACAATTGCCGCAGCCCTAACAATGCCGCTGATTCCAAATTCACCGAATTGGCCCGTATTGTCCGGAACATAATTGGAATAATTCTCCGGGCGAATGAACTGCCAGCCCAATGCTATAAAAATGATTACAACTGAAACCTTAAGCATTACAATTAAGGCGTTTACAAACGCTGATTCCTTCGTTCCGCGCATCAAGATTGCAGACATCAACATAATGATAAATACTGCCGGTAAATTAATAATACCATGAACCACACTCCCATCGGCTAATGTTTGTGAATCAAATGGACTCATGGTAAGTACCGTCGGTAGCTGAATATGATAATACCCTAAAAATTTCACCAGATAGCGTGACCAACTGATTCCGACTGTAGCGGCACCAACGGCATATTCCAGCACTAGGTCCCAACCGATAATCCAGGCTACATATTTTCCCATCGTGGCAAAAGAATATGTATAGGCACTTCCTGCAACGGGTATCATACTGGCAAATTCGGCATAACACAAGCCGGCAAAAGCACAGCCCAAAGCGGCAATTATAAAAGAAATAGTAATGGCAGGGCCGGCATTATTTGCCGCAGCCATACCGGTTATACTGAATAACCCTGCTCCAATAATGGCACCAATCCCTAACAGCACCAACGCTGATGCGGAAAGTGTTCGCTTCAAACCTTTTTCCGATTCAGAGGCTTCTGCTAATAAGTCCGGTAATGGTTTTCTGGAGAATAATGACATATGGGAAGGGGTTGTGTTTGGGTACCAAAATAATGGAAATGAAATAAATGATTGGAATTAAAGGGAATAAGATATTTAAGTTATCCATAGTAATGAGCGTATTTTTCATATGTATCATTGCGAACCATTGTGTTGCGATTCCCACTTTAATCAGAGTTTATCACTTATGAAACGCGAC
>BJGO01000090.1 GCA_014190535.1 Bacteroidota bacterium
GCCGCATTATTTCTCTTTGATGGCTCAGAACCACTCACCGGCCTTGCTATTTTTATGTCAGCCACAATCAGTTTTACATCAAGCCTTGTTTTCTACAATGCCTACCTTCCGGAGATCTCCTCAGAAGCCAATCAGGATCGGGTAAGTGCAAAAGGGTTTTCTTATGGTTACGTAGGCAGTGTCATCTTGTTAATTATAAATCTCCTCGTTATCCAAAAGCCCGATTGGTTCGGTATTCCGGATGCCGGTTTGGCTTCCCGTCTGGCATTTGTTATGGTTGGCCTTTGGTGGTTTGGCTTTGCGCAGATAACCTTCCGCGGTCTTGCTAAATTCGAATCCGCTCATCAGCTCCATCCTAACAAACCCATAGTCGGTCTGTTTGGCGGCTATCAGGAATTGAAAAAAGTATTTTCTCAGTTACGACATCTGCCTGTACTGCGCCAGTTTCTGCTGGCGTTCTTCTTTTACAGTATGGGACTTCAAACCATAATGTATATCGCCACCTTGTTTGGAAGCAAAGAGCTTCATATGGAAACAGCCGCGCTGATACTAACCGTGCTTATTATTCAGTTGGTGGCTATTGGTGGCGCTCAAGGTTTTGCTTACCTCTCCTCAAAAATTGGAAATATCAGAACACTCATTATTGCAGTAATTATATGGATTGGAATATGTGCCGGAGCTTATCTAACCACTGAATCGTGGCAGTTTTATCTACTTGCATTTGTTGTTGGAACGGTAATGGGTGGGATTCAGGCTATCTCAAGAAGCACCTATGCCAAGATGCTCCCTGTAACCCAAGATCATGCATCCTACTTCAGTTTTTATGATGTCACCGAAAAGTTGGCCATCGTAGTCGGCACAGTGAGTTATGGATTAGTGGAGGAGTTTACCGGTAGCATGAGAAACTCAGCCCTCGGCATGATGCTGTTCTTTGGAGTTGGCTTAATCATCTTACTGAATCTGACCCGTTATTCACTGAAATTCTGGAAGAAGTAGTGCATAGTAAATTATCCCGCATCGAACGGCTTTATTAGTATTTTAGCGGAGTTAATTTAACTCGTTGAACGTTAATTTATTTATTCCATGCTTTGTCGATCAGTTGTTCCCTCAAACCGGATTCAACATGGTAAAGGTTTTAGAAAAAGCAGGCTGTAAGGTAAATTATAATCCTAATCAAACATGTTGCGGCCAACCTGCTTTCAATGCCGGCTTCTGGAGCGAGGCTAAGCCGGTTGCCGAAAAGTTTATCCATGATTTTTCCGATTACAATTATGTGGTAGCACCCAGTGGAAGCTGTGTTGGTTTTGTCCGCAATTTCTACTCGGATTTATTCGATAACAGCATAGCTCATAACTCGTGCAAACAACTTCAAAAAAACATCTATGAGTTTACTGAATTCATGGTCAATATTCTGCAGATAACCGATGTGGGAGCTACATTTAATGCAAAGGCGACGTATCACGATGCCTGCGGTGCTTTGCGCGAATGTAAGGTTAAGGAAGCTCCCCGCAAATTGTTATCTAATGTTAAAGGGTTAGAACTAATTGAAATGGCTGAAGCTGAGACTTGTTGTGGTTTTGGAGGAACATTTGCCGTTAAGTTCGACGCCATATCTACGGCAATGGCGCGAAACAAAGTTGATAGTGCCTTGCAAACACAGGCAGATTACATCATATCCACTGATATTAGTTGTTTAATGCATATGGAAGGCTACATTAGAAAAAACCAGCTTGCTATTCAAACCAGACACATAGCAGATGTGCTGGCTGACGGCTGGTAGTTTCGTCAGGACTAATTCTCGTTGACTTTTTCCAGATAATAAAAAATAGTAATGCGTGCGGTATCTGTCTGGAAGTCGGTATTCTTTATTTCTGCACGATGCACATTAAGACCGGTTCGCTCCCGCAAATCCTGCAACAGTAAGGAGTAGTTCTCAGGTTTAATCAGATCAATTTTTTCGTAGACAATTGTTCTTGTACTTTCATGACGCATTAGCCAGATATTTTCGAGGGTGTAGATCATTACCAGAATCATAATATTGGCAAAGGCTATTTCAGCAACGGATACTTTCTTGGTGCTCATGGCATTTACCAGAGCCACAGCAATAATGATAAAGAGATAAACCATTTCTTTAATGGGGATATCCTCAGTCCGGTATCGCAGTATCGAAAACACGGCGAATAGTCCGAATGAAACACCAAACTCCATTTTGACATTATTCATTACATACAATATCAGGAAAATGATGCTGTTAAAAATGAAGTAGGTAAATAAGTAGTCCTTGTTTTTGTGCAGGGGATAATAAATCAGGCGCACGATAATGAACGTTACCAGAAAATTAACCGAGAAGCGAAGCACCAGATCAAAGAAGTCTGCAGAGTCGAAGATCTTGTAATCTTTTAATAAAAAATCGATGTCAAGCAACATGTTTAAGTTTATTTATGAAGAGTAATTTTTCTTTGAAGTTATTGTACTTTAAGGTAGGATCAATAAGCAGGGAACCGATGATGTATTTGCTGATACTCACGGGATATATGCGTTCATCTTTAAAAAGTTGTCGCTTAAAAGGGTCCAGAACGTGAGCGGATTGTTTCAACTCAGCGATCACAAGATGATTGATTTCAGCTTTTTTGTTATCGTAATCAAATGAAGTAAAAAGATCAAAGGTTAACCGGTCGGTGAACGATTTATTAACCAATGTCAAGCGTTTAAATGAATTATTCAGTGTGGGCATCAGCACATCGATGATGCGTTCCGGAATGAAGTTCTGCAACAACAGTTTTTCATCGGCTCCAAGAACAGGTCTTGAGCCTGCAACCGAGATGCGCTCTTTAATCGTTTTACCTTTGTTATTCTTTTGCTTTACTTCAAAGAAGGTTATCTCCGATTCAACGTAGGCGCGATAGCGTACCTTTAATCGGTTTGCTTTTTTATTATGGTGTTGCAGAAATAAATCTCTTTCGGGCGTATCAAAGTAGGTATTGTCGTAACTGCTTAGCCTGTTGCCTTTAACCTCAAGTACTCGATAATGAGGTAGTAGTTTGTTCAGAATGGTATGCAACTTATCTAAGGTGAAGATTAATTTAAAATCAAAACGATCCATAAGTTTCACCCGATCCATTTCAGCTAAGGATATGGGATCAAATGCAAGTAGGTCGGTATAAATTGGTATCGTATCTTCTGATTGCAACGAATTAATATTTTGTAATAATCAGGTCATCCAACTTTATCACACTATTGTTTTCGGTAATATCAACCTGAATAAATTCCGGTTTTAGTCCACCAACACAAGTATCGCAGTCGGAGTAGGCAAAAATGGTGTATTTACCCTTACGAAGAAACGGAAACTCGTAGGTGCCATCGTAGCTGGTTTCTACATCATCTCCAAAATATTCTTCGTCGCCGTATATGATATAAACATCTTCCTTACCGGCATAATAGGGATAGGCATTGTTAAATACATCATAATAGATGGCTTTGATGCGTCCCTGTATTTTACTATTTCCACCGCTACCTGCAGTTTTACGACAAGAGGATAATGAAACAAATAGCAAGAGGGGTAACAAAAGAAGTAAACGTGCAAAACGATTCATAGCGAATTAACAATGAGTAAATATAAGGTAATCGTTAAATTATAGCTCACTTAAAGTGAGATAACGCGTTGGTTTGGCGCCCTTCTCGCCGGCTTCAAGCATACAAGCCTGATGAATAGGGTCGTGTTCAAAGAAGAGGATATCGTTGTGTTGTATTGCGTCGTTAAGAAATTTATTTTTTTCGTCGAGCGTTACCAGCGGTCTCACATCATACGACATAACGTATGGTAAAGGAATGTGTCCGGCAGAAGGTAATAAATCAGCCATATAGACAATACGCTGTTCCTTATATCGGATCACAGGTAGCATCATTGCCTCCGTATGGCCATATACTTCGATAAAGCTTAAGCCCGGCGCTATGTCCTGTGGTTGCGTGAATAAGGTCAGCTGTCCACTCTCCTGAATGGGCATTATATTCTCTTTTAAAAAAGAGGCTTTCTCCCGTGCATTTGGCTTTATTGCCCAATCCCAGTGTTTCTGATGACTGTAATAGCGGGCGTTTCTGAACTGAGGTTCGTAGTGGTCGCCATTGCGGATAATCGCGCCTCCACAATGATCAAAATGCAGATGCGTTAAAAAAACATCCGTTACCTCATTGGGTGTGAAGCCGGCTTTTGCAATCGAGTCCGTGAGCGACTGATGCCGCGATGGCTCATAGTGACTGAAGAATTTATCGTCCTGTTTATCACCCAGCCCGCAGTCTATCAGGATAAGCTGATTGCCGGTTTCAACAAGCAAACAGCGCATAGCCCAGGTGCAAAGATTATTGTGATCAGCAGGATTGATTTTATTCCAGATTTTTTTTGGAACTACACCAAACATGGCACCACCGTCTAACTTAAATGTGCCGGTTTCAATAACGTGTAACTGCATAATTAGCTGTTATGGGCAAACTGAATCATCTGCAGGGCAGTGGCGGCGGCTTCAACACCTTTATTGCCGTATTTGCCCCCTGCACGATCTAGGGCTTGTTGTTTATCGTCGGTTGTTAGTATGCCAAATATGATTGGGGTCTGACCTTTGGCATTAAGTTGCGCCAAACCGATGCTCACGGCCTGAGAGATATAGTCAAAATGAGGTGTGTCGCCTTTGATAATGCACCCGATACAAATAATGGCATCAAACGATTTCTCTTCGAGAAGGTGAGCGGCGGCATACACTAATTCGAAACTTCCGGGTACGTGGAACGATTTGATCTGTTTTTCGTTGGCTCCGTATTGCGTGAGATAGTCTCTACAGCCTCGTTCCAAAGCACCGGTAATGTCATCATTCCAGTTACTTTTGATAAGGGCAATTCGGTATTTTCTTAGTTTTTTCTCACTGATTCCATCAGTTGAAACATCAGACAAGTTTTTGTCTTTTGATGACATCAGCCGTTCAGTTATCGTTTATGAGTTAGGGTTACCACCCAAACGATAGATATATTTATCTGCTTCACGACCTTCGGCTGAATTCGGGTATTTATTACGCAGTTCTTCAAATAATTTGATAGCCTCTTCCGTCTTATTCAGCTTCTCCAGACACAACGCGGCTTTCTTTAAAAAGAAAGGAGAGGTAATCTCGTTTTCTGCGGTATATGCCGCTTTTTTATAATACGATAGACCATCTTCCATTTTAGTAAGTTCTGTATAGGCATCACCAATGCAACCTAATGCCATTCCTTCCAGCGCCGTGCCTTTACCATCAAAACTATTCAGGTGGTCAATGGCATCTTCAAACTTACCCTGTCTTAGCAGGATAGTGCCCGCATAGTAATGAGACAGGTTGGCGGCCTTAGTCCATTTGTAGTTATCAATGATTCCAAGAAAACCAGGGTAGTTCTTGTCGCCGTTAAGAGCCAGGCTCAGCGAGTCGCGGTCCAGATATTTCTGTGCATAGAACATTTGTTCCTGCGCCTCTTTCTCTTTGGGTTCTAAGTATAGATATTTAAAGCCAAAGTAACCGCCAACAATAAGCAATAACCCGCCGAAAACGGCTGTGATGATGTTCTTGTTTTTATTGATGATTGTTTCAAATTTGTTGAGAACCTCTTGTCCTTCAAAAATATTTTTTTCTGTACTCATTTGTTTTGTTGGGTATAGTTTAGTGTAGTAGTTTAATCGATAATAAATGGATAATCTGATTGAACATAATTATCGGTGTATAATTCTGAGGCATCCGGATAAGGCGATTCTTCGGCGAACGTTACGCAGTCGTCAACTTCTTTTTGTATGCGTTCGTTAATTGCTTCAATCTCTGCCTCGGTTGCATATTTCTTTTTCAGGATTGTACTTAGTGTAGTTTCTATCGGATCTTTCTGCTTGTACTCCTCAACCTCTTCTTTGGTGCGGTATTTCTGAGGGTCAGACATTGAATGCCCTTTGTATCGGTAAGTTTTAATTTCAAGGAACGTGGGTCCATCTCCTTTGCGAGCTCGTTCAGCGGCTTCTGCTACAGCATCGTGTACCGTTTCACATTTCATTCCGTCAACCGATTTGGAGGGCATATCGTAAGCTTCACCAAGGCGATATATTTCGGTTACGTTACTGCTACGTTCTACCGAAGTGCCCATAGCATAAAAGTTGTTTTCGCAAACAAAGATTACAGGCAGTTTCCACATCATAGCCAGGTTGAAGGTTTCGTGAAGCATGCCCTGACGTGCGGCACCATCTCCAAAGAAACAGATACACACATTATCCGTGCCCTTGTATTTTTCAGCGAATGCAATGCCGGCACCCAATCCAATTTGAGCGCCTACGATACCGTGCCCGCCAAAGAAATAATTGTCTTTGTCGAAAAAGTGCATCGATCCGCCCTTACCTTTTGAGCAACCGGTTGCCTTACCATATAATTCGGCCATAGCCGCATTACAACTTGTGCCACGGGCTATTGCCAAACCGTGATCCCGGTAGGCTGTTATGATCGGATCTTCGTGTTTTAATGCGGTTATAGTTCCGGCCGCAACGGCTTCCTGGCCAATATACAAATGACAAAAGCCACGTATTTTTTGCATACCGTATAGCTGGCCGGCTTTTTCCTCAAAGCGACGTATGCGCAACATGGTCTCATACCAGAACAAGTAGGACTCTTTACTTACTTTTGCCACGATTTTAATTTAGAGGCGCAAATATAAAAAAACTATCACACCAATCGATGCTCCTCTTTATAATAAAAGACTGATTTCATTGCATTTAGAAAGTATTCATATAAACTCGTTCCGTAACTACGCGAAAAGCGACTTTTCATTTGCCGATGGAATAAGCATCATTACAGGTCCCAACGGCAGTGGTAAAACAAATCTGCTCGATGCCGTTTATTATTTATGTGTCGGGAAAAGCTATTTCAACGGGCAGGATGGTAATAATGTAAAACATGCAGAAACGCATTTCTTTATTAAAGGATGTTTTGCCGACTTAGGGCGCACCGATACGGTTACCGTAGCCTATCGATTACATGATGTTAAGCTGATAACCCGCAACGAGGTGAAATATGAAAAAATAGCCGCGCATACCGGCCGCTACCCCGTGGTGGTTATTGATCCGGATGATACCCTGCTTGTAGTTGAGGGCAGTGAGGAGCGCAGGCGATTAATTGACAATATTCTTTCGCAGGCAGATACGGCTTACCTGGAAGCACTTATTTCGTACAATAAATTCCTCCAACAGCGCAACAGTTATCTCAAACAGCGCTACAGTCAGACGACCGACCATGTTTTGATGGATACGTTCGACGCTCAGCTTCACCGGTACGGACATCAGTTACATGACTATCGGCTCAATCTTATTCAGGCTATTGAACCCGATTTTAATTCATATTACGAATTACTGAGTGGCGGCAGAGAGCGTACTACTATAGCTTATCAATCTGATCTGGCGCAGGCCGACCTCCTGCAACTGCTCAAAGGCAGTCGTGATAAGGATATGGAGTATCAGCGCACCACACTGGGTATTCATCGTGATGACTATATTATCTCGCTGAATGGCAAACTTCTGAAGAAGGCCGGCAGTCAGGGACAAAAAAAAACAGCCATAGTAGCTTTAAAACTGGCTTTATATCAGTTCGTTCGAAGAAATAAACAGATGATGCCCTTGCTCCTGCTCGACGACATCTTTGATAAACTGGATCCCGATCGGTTAAAAAATCTGTTGCGTTGCATAGATGGCGATGCCTTTGGCCAGATTATGATCACCGATACCGAGCCGGGCCGTATGTTGCAGGCACTCGAGACCAGTCGCAAAAAACTCCATTATATTTACCTCACGTAGCAGATTTATGGGAGAAAAAAATGAAATGAATATCAAGCAGGCACTGGATCAATATATGAAACGATTCGGTTTACAGCGCAAGGTGGAAGAAATAAAACTCTTGCAATTGTGGCCTGAAATTGCCGGCGAATTTATCGCACGTAACACCAGCGACTTGCAGGTGCGCGATCGTCGCTTGATAATACGCGTAAATTCATCAGTTATCAAACATCAGTTGCTTATTTCCCGCGACACCATCATACAACGGGTCAATCAGTTTATGGAGCAGGAATACATTAATGACTTAGTCCTCTTATAACCATTGTGAAACATAATGTTAAGCCGGGCGATATTAAAACCTATACACGGATAATAACTGATGCCGATGTAGCCACATTTGACTCAGGTCAGGTGCATCCGGTTTATGCCACCTTCAGTCTGGCCCGCGATGCCGAATGGTGTTGCCGGTTGTTTGTTCTGGAAATGAAGGAGCCTCATGAGGAGGGTATAGGTACTATGATCTCGGTGCATCACCTGGCACCGGCCAAACCGGGAGAGGAAGTGGTTTTTACCGCAATGGTGCAGTCGATACGGGCTAACGAAATTATATGCTCCTACGAAGCCAGGGTAGGTACCCGAATCATTGCGCGGGGCGAGCAGGGACAGAAGATTTTATCAAAAGAAAAGATTGAGCGCATCTTTGCGTCGTTGTGAGTATAAAAACCAATATCGAAGTTGTCAATCGCAGAGCGCAGTATGAGTTCCATTTGCTGGAATCATTTGTGGCCGGCATACAGCTGAGTGGCACCGAAGTAAAAGCCATTCGCGAGGGCAAAGGAAACCTGAGCGATGCCTTTTGTTATTTCAGACACGATGAACTCTTTGTAAAAAATCTGAATATATCCGGCTATAGCAGAGGCAACATCAATAATCATGAGCCACTGCGTGTACGTAAATTATTATTGACCAAGCGCGAACTGCGGCGCCTGTCCGTTAAGCTAAAAGAACGCGGCTTAACGATAGTACCGGTGCGTATGTTTTTCAGTGAGCGGGGCTATTGTAAACTGGAGATTGCCCTCGCTAAGGGTAAAAAGACTCACGATAAACGAGATACCATAAAACAAAAAGAAGGTAAGCGCGAACTCGACCGCGTAATGAAAGAACGTAAATAAAAAAGGCGGTGTACTCACCGCCTTTTTTTATGTTTTTAAATTTCAGTTGAAATTATTCGCCACTGTCCGGCTCAAGAGTCCATTCATACTTGATAACCTCTCCGCTGGTAGGATCGGTAACAGCCTGATAGAGTTTTACCTCTTTGCTTGATAAGCGGATAATGTTAAACACCTGACCAAAAACACCGTCTTCCGATTCTGTTAGCACCAGTTGCTCTTTGTTTTTTATTGAACCGGAGCCACCCACAAAATTCCATAAACCTTTGGTTACGGATTTGGTGTCTACAAGCGTGTTGGTTACGTTCTGACAGCTGGTTCCGGGAGAACTGTAGGTGATGGTTTCAGTGGTCAGAATTTTGGTGGTAACATCGTAACGACCGTTTTTGTCAAAGTTAAAACGGGTATCGTCGGTGTAGTTGTAGGTAACGTTGAGCGTACCGCAGGATGGTGGGGTAGCTTGTATCGGAAGATCGGCCCAGGTTGTTTCCAGGGTATCCTCGCCGTTGATTCTAAATTCAGTAACCTTCCACTGACCAATAAGGCGTTTTTCGCGCGATTTGAAAGAGAGGAATGGATCTTCAGGTCCTTTTTTGCACCCGTCAAGAATAATGACAGCAGTCATAATCAGGGCAGCAAGCGTAAATAACTTCTTCATGTGATTTTTTTTAGTTGATAACACAAATATAGAGCCATTTTATTCATTTCCAACATATTTAAAATATGCGGGGCATAAATTTATTGTCCTTCCTCGCACAAGGCCACGTGCACCCCGGCGATTCGCCAACCGGCCCGATGCGTGAAGGCGAGCCATAGCTTTAAAAGTACTT
This sequence comes from Bacteroidota bacterium, assembly GCA_014190535.1. Taxonomy (GTDB): domain Bacteria; phylum Bacteroidota; class Bacteroidia; order Chitinophagales; family UBA10324; genus BJGO01. The sequence goes on from BJGO01000090.1 coordinate 9,816, forward strand.
TAGCTTGATCATATTTTAATTACTGTTGGCTTTAGCCCAAACAGGCAAAAATTATGGTAATAAAAAATCGCATACATTTGAAAAAATATATAGATAAACCCAATAACTATGAATATCAAAAACACTTTAGCGGACTATTT
>BJGO01000091.1 GCA_014190535.1 Bacteroidota bacterium
TTAAATTTTTTCATGTTTCTTGATTTTAATTTTTTTAATTTTTTTGTAAAACTTGAATAATTCAGGGTCGGCAATGCTTCGGTATGTTAAGCCGGGAAATAGTATTTCTTGTTCTCCGGGATTTTTAGCAACAAAGCGTTGAAATCCACCGTCAGGTTCACCTATTTGAAGATTAAGCTCAAATTCTAAATCACCATTGGTAGTAATCTGGGCTATAAGTATTTTATTGTCGATGGAATCAAGGCCTACACTACCACCCATACAGGCCCATGAACCATTTTCGGTATAAAATAAATTACCGTTGCTCTTATTTCTAAATACTTCGATTATTGAATCAATATTAAAGCCGGTAACTAAACGCGCATGCCCATTCTGCAAACCATCTTTATATTTTAAAGGTGCGCCAGCATAAGGATTTTCATTTTGAAGCCTGTTGTCTGAATTCTTGATGGTAGATACGGTATCGTCTTCAGACTTTAATATGCCGTAAGTCCCTTCCGAAGCACCGCCTACAGAAAGCCATGAATCAATCATAACCAACTGTTCCCCAAGTAATCGGTCGGGGATGGCATTGGAAACCGTTGCCCCGTAATCGGGTGTATTATAGAATGTGGTTGTTGTTTTGATAAACATAGGATGACCGGGTATCCCAAAAGCCGCCTGAAAGCGATAGCCGGGCATCAGATCTATGTATATGCGATAGGTTACAGCGTGTAAAGGAATAGTACAGGCAACTTGATTCTTGCACGATATGCTATCCGAGGAGTCCGTTATATAATACTTTTCAACGATAACACGCTCCAGGCCGGCTTGTGCAACTGCAGAAACCGACTGAACGAATAACGCTAATACTATAAAGGCAATTGTTTTCATTCGGTCGCAAATATGTTTATGCAAAAGCAATATTTCAATTATGCAACCTTAATAAATAGTTAAGGCAATGTTATGTATTTGGAGCAATTAGTTAACATACATTGTTGATTATAATGTTTTACGTTCTGCGTTTACATATACAAAATAAAAAAAAATAAAATAATCAGGTATAATAACTATAATATATATTCATCATAGGTTTGATTTGTATACAAGTTTAATAAAAATATAATATGTTAAATCACATATAAATATATTAAAGCGCGGTAGACTTATAGTAAATGCAAATAGCGCTTACGAATTATTTAACATGCCATTAACAAATTGGTAATATCAAATAATACAATTCTATGCTGCAAGTATATACGTTTGCGCCCGTTGATCAACCAACCATTAAAACTTAACCAATTAAAAACAAACAACAAAAACCACTTTAATCAAATGAAAAAACAAATGTTTATGGCCGCAGCAACAATTATGGCAATTGTAGCGGCAGTTTTACCCGGTCTTGCACAAACCAACCTGGGAGCCGACTGTGGCTGCCCTCCGGTAGGTTCAAGACCAAATGTTAACTTATCAACCCTTGCAGTAAATGGTGGCGCCAACGACGGTTCACTAACTGCAAATAACACCATCCTCGATTGCAGCAAAACTTGGATACTCGACAAGCGTATTTTTGTTGACACATTAAAAACATTAACGATACTACCCGGTACATTGGTTAAAGCAGTTTCTACTGGAGATCCGACAACTGAGGTTGCGCTTGTAGTTTCAAGAGGTGCTAAAATATATGCGTCCGGTACGGCAACTTGTCCAATAGTATTCACAGCCCAGGCTGATCCTATGGACGGCTCTTATGCAATAGGCAACATTGGTAAGTGGGGCGGTATATGTATTGCCGGTAGAGCGCAGAACAATCTGACCCTTGCCGGAAACGGACCATTTACTCCGGGCGCAGCAGGCAAATTAGCCGTTGCTGATGGTATTGGCGTATTTGAAGGCTTCAACGTAAACAATAAACGTGTGCAATTTGGTAATCCACCTGCTCAATTCGATAATAATGACAACTCAGGAGTTTTACGTTATGTGTCTATACGTTACTCAGGATCTATATTTGCCCTGGGTGCGGAAATAAATGCAATTTCATTCGGATCTGTTGGTCGAGGCACTACCGTAGAAAATGTTGAAGTTGTTTCTAACGCTGATGATGCATTTGAGTTTTACGGTGGCACAGTTAATGTCAAAAATTGCGCTGCAATATTTTGTAATGATGATGCGCTGGACTATGACTTAGGATGGGTTGGCGGTTGTCAATTTATGTTTGTATTGAAAAACATAAATGGCCCAACCACAAGTCCCGATTCAGATAACGGTATTGAGGCAGATGCTGATGATCAGAAAACAAGTTTAACACCTCGCTCACATCCTATTATTGCCAACTTAACTATGATTGGAAACAGTAAGTCAACACTTACCGTTGATAATTCCGGTCTTGCTGCTATTCGTGCCAAAGAATTAACTGAGGGGGAAATATATAATTCAATTTTCGCAAACTTCCGTTTTGGATTATGCTTAACCAAATCATTAGGAACTCGTGCAACAGGTCCTGCAACTATTAATGGCGTACCAAGTGAAGCATACCACAACTGGGCAACAACAGGTGGTAACAATACACAGAGTTTGAAGGTAAAATGCAATACCTTCGTAAATATGTTTAATAAGACCCTTGCTCTTGAAAACAATGGCACCGGTACTATTGTAGCTTCAGACTCCATACAGTTTTATGGCCCTGATTTAAACACTAAGGTAACTTCTCTTCCTGGTTTTGATTTTACATTCACAAGCTCAGGTAATACATTCTCAGCTAAACCTGATCCAACACCAAATCCAGGTATCTCTAATGCAGGTTGCACCGTGCCGACACTTCAATCAAGCTATGGCGCATCAAACTTCTTCAAAACAGTTACCTACAGAGGTGCTTTTGATCCAAATGGAGAAAACTGGTTAACCGATTGGACTTATGCTTCACTGCTTGGTGCAACCCGCGGATTACAAGCGTGCCCAACCGACATTAACAAAGATGGTGTAACCGATAACGTAGACTTCTTACAATTGTTAGGTCAGTTTGGACAGAGCTGTAACTAATATTTAACCCTAAAAATCTAATAAAATGAAAACAATAAAATTATTTACTTGCCTCTGCATGTGCTTACTCTCGGGCGTGCTATATGCACAAAATGGTCTGGAGAAGATCATTGTAGAGAAGTACTATGTAGCCAATGCGGCAGATGCTGCAGGCAGCGTAGGTACCCTTCCGGTAGGATCAGTGACCTATCGTGTATGGGTTGACTTGCTTCCTGGTTATAAGTTTCAGGCATTGTATGGTGTGCCCAATCATGAACTGAAAATTTATTCCAGCACAAACTTTTTTAATAACGAAGATTATGGTGCAATAACTCCTACGGGTATTAATACAACTAATTATAGAAAAAATACCGTTGCATTGGATTCTTGGATAAGTGTTGGCGGTGTAGCTGGTGGAAATGTTGGTGTCTTCAAATCTGAGGACAGCGACGGATCTCCCGGAAATGCTCAAAGCATTTTACAAAATAACGACCCTACAACGACCGGGGCGATAAATATCGGTAACGCCATCAGTGCTACTGCTAAAGATGGAATGATTCCCGGAACACCGGCAACAATTACGTATGTGCCTTCTACATTAACAACTCCACTGGGCGTATTCGGTGGTAACAGTCTTCAGGGTAATTCATTTTCTACCTTAAACGGCTCCATTGCAGTATTAGGCGGAACAACCGGACCAACTACTGCAAACAGAGTGTTGATTGGTCAGTTTACCACTAAAGGGGTATTTGGTTTTGAATTAAATATTCAGGTTGGTACACCTACTAATGGTGTTCAGAACTTCGTAGCTAAAAATCCGGTTGGGAATGAAATAGTATTACCAAGTCTTACATATGTATCTAGTGTAAATGGCGGTGGATTAGCATTACCAACCGGAGGCAACGCCAGCAATCCAAGTGCATTGGTTTGTTCCGGCACAGGCACAACACTCACGCTGACGGATTACCTTGGAACTATTCAATGGCAGTCATCATCAACACCTAACGGACCTTGGACAAGCATATCCGGCGCAACAAGTGCAACATATAATACCGGAAATTTAACCTCTACAACCTATTTCAGAGCAATAACTAATTTTGGTTTTGCCGATGGAGCAAGTAACGTTGTTTCAGTTTTTGTTTCATCAACACCAGTTATCACGTTTACAAATACTACTGCGACAACTGCCACGTTAACCTGGGCGCCTTTTGCCTCAAATACAGGGGCAACTTATTCGGTAACCTATTCGGGAGCTGGTTCCGGAACAATCAACAATGCGGTTAGTCCATTAACAATCACGGGATTAAATGCCGGTCAAACGTTGAACGTAACAGTTAATCAGACTGCTCCTGGGGCTTGTACTGTAAATGCTAATGCAAATGTCACCTTACCTTGTGCAGCTCCTGTTATAACGTCGTTAACCTCTACTGCTGCGGCTCCGTTTGGTTTTACATTGAATTGGAATGCAGTGCCCGGTGCTACAGCTTACAGGATATACTATAAAACATTATCAGCAACAAACTATCAGTTTACGGATGTAGGTAATGTTACTACTAAAACTGTTACACCATTACTTTCTGGTGATATGTATGTGGTATACATTGCAGTTAAAGATTGTCCTACTAATGGCTTATTTGGTCAGGCTTCGGCAATTAGTTACGTAACAATTAACCCTGTACCAACCTGTACCCCAACGCCAATTATCGATCCATTACTAACAACGTCTAATTGTTCTAATCAATTAACTATTACGATAAATCCAAATGGCGGATCGGGTCCTTGGAGAATATATTTAAGAAGGTTGTTGCCTACAGCTTCTTCACCAATCGAGTACAATGTTAGTAACACCACTGTCAATATTACATTAGGCTCTGCTCTTTCCGGTTCAACTTATGAAGTATCAGCTCGTTCTGTTTGCCCTGGACCGACATATTCAGCATATGCGACACCGGTATTAGTTCAGATTAAACCATCTTGTGCCGCACCTACCAACTTCTTGTTGACATCGCCAACATGTAACGGATTTACAGCTACCTGGAATGATGACAATTGTAATACGGCTCAGACCTATTATTTATATATCAAACGTAATAGCCCTAATCCACAATCCGGATTTAATGCATATCCACAGCCAAATAAGAACTTTGGAATCATTAATTACTTGATACCGGGTAACTATGATGTGTTCTTAAGGTCAGTAGGCTGTAATTCAGCTGTAAGCGCATCTACAAGTGTAGTAAACATAACCGCCTCTGGTCCTGGTTGCAGAACTGAGGAAGTTGAACCAATCGAAGAAAACGCAGATAATATCACTGCGTCTAATACCGACGTATCCATGACACTTTACCCTAACCCAAACAACGGTGAATTTAATGTGCTCATTACATCCTCAATCAAGGAGACATCGCCGGTGTCTATTGAAGTTATTAATCTTTTAGGTCAGGTTGTGGCTACGTCAATTGCTCCAGAGCATAATGGCATTTCAGATATTCATATTAGTATCCCAGGTGGTGTTGCTTCGGGCGTTTATATTCTTAGAGCCAGAACCAATACGACTGAATTAACAAAGAAATTTATTATCAACCGATAATAAGTATTTGGTTTTTTAAATTTGAAGGTCATTTGCCTTGTGTGAATGGCCTTCTTTTTTTGAATAGATAGATGACTACATTCTAAACAGTGCATTCAACTTTAATAAATTAATTTACTTTACGACATTCAATAAATGTATCTATGGATGACCTAATAGAACAATCCTACACCATGAAGAACTGGGCTGAGGAGGATAAACCCAGAGAAAAATTATTGCTTAAAGGCAAGCACACACTCAGCGATGCCGAACTCATAGCTATATTATTGCGAACCGGCTCACAGGGATTAAATGTTATGGACCTGTCTAAAAGGTTGCTTCATCTTGCCGATAATGATTTGAATGAACTGGGGCGGTGGAATGCAAATGATTATTTGCGACATAAAACCCTTAAAGGCATGGGGCAAACCAAGGCTATTACACTGGTTGCCGCGCTGGAACTTGGCCGACGCAGACAAGGGGCGGCATTTAAACAAAGGGCTCAGATCAAATCCAGCAGGGACGTATATGCTATTTTACAGCCAATGATGGCCGACCTGACGGAAGAACAGTTTCGCATGTTGTTGCTGAATCAGGCAAATAAAGTTATAGCCAACGAAATAATCAGCCTTGGTGGCAGAGCCGCAACAGTTGCTGATGTACGAGTTATTTTTCGGCAGGCTATTTTAGCCAATGCCGTAGGAGTTATTGTGGCACATAATCATCCGAGTGGGCAATTAAAGCCCAGCCAGTCGGATATCGACTTAACGCGCAAACTCAAACAGGCCGGTGATATTATGGAAATAAAATTGCTCGACCATATCATTGTTGCCGAACAGGGTTTTTACAGTTTTGCCGATGAGGGTATGCTATAACGGGCTACTTTGAATTGCCGTAATGCGTCATCAGATATTTTGAAAAGGCCAGGAGTCTGGCTTCGGAGAATTTATTTCCGATAAGCTGAATGCCGTAGGGCAGGCCGTTGCTGTGTTTACCAAGTGGTACAGACACAGCAGGCAAGCCGGTAATATTAGCCTGAACGGTATAGAGGTCGGCCAGATACATTTCAACCGGATCTTTTGTTTTTTCACCTATACCAAATGCTGTAGATGGTGTGGTGGGTAGAATAATGAAGTCGTTTGTCTTTAACAACTCAAGTGTTTTATCGCGGATCAGGCGGCGCATTTTCTGTGCCTTAGCATAGTAGGCGTCGTAATATCCGGCGCTCAATACAAATGTGCCCAACATAATACGGCGTTTCACTTCAGGACCAAATCCTTCGCTACGATTTTTTCGATAGGTACTTTCCAGATCGGTAGCATTCTGACTCCGATAACCGTAACGAATACCATCGAAGCGCGACAGATTGGACGATGCCTCAGCTGTGGTCAATAAATAATAAGTGGGAACCAGATAATCCAATTCGGTAAAGGATACCTGAGTGGTAGTATGCCCTGCTTCGTTCAGTGATTTAATCAGCGTATTCATTGTTGCCGATATTTCAGTGTCGAGTTTTGGGTGGTGCAGTGCTTCGGCAAAAGAGGCCAAACGAACAGTGCCGCTAAAGGCTAATTGGTTAGTGTATGCATCAACCGGATGTGCTGAGCTTGTTGCATCCATAACATCTTTACCGCTTATCACTTCCATAGCGATTGCCGCGTCTTCAATATGATTACTGAAAACACCAATCTGATCAAAGGATGAGGCATAGGCAATTAAGCCATAGCGCGAAACACGACCGTAAGTAGGCTTGATGCCAAATACGCCGCAAAGTGAAGCGGGTTGCCGAATTGATCCTCCGGTATCGGACCCCAGAGAAATGGTACACATATCCATTTGTACCGCAACGGCACTACCACCGGAAGAGCCGCCGGGAACTTTAGTTTCGTCCAAACCATTTTTACAAATGCCAAAAGCAGAATTTTCATTTGATGAGCCCATTGCAAACTCGTCGCAATTACAGCGACCAATAATGATAGCATCATCCCTTAGCAGGCGCTCAATGGCTGTGGCATTATATATGGATTCGTAGCCGGAAAGTATTTTGGATGATGAGGTGGTGTGATGTCCTTTATGATTAATAACGTCTTTATTGGCGATAACCATACCGGCCAGCTTGCCTGCTGTACCTTGTTTGATTTTAAGATCAATCTGCTCGGCTCGGTGCAAGGCTTCTTCTTCAAATACTTCCAGAAATGCATTTAGGTGGGCGTATTGTCTGATATTTTTCAGATAATGCACCACGACCTCTTTAACTGTGAGGCCCTCTTGAAGTTGTAATTGGATATCGCTGAACGAAGAATAGTTCTTCAATTGAAACGGAGTTATTCGCTACGGTTAGTTTTTCTTTTCTTCTTTGATGCCTTCCTCGATTTCTTTTTTAGCCGTATTCTTGGCATTGTTGAATTCCCGTATGCCGTTGCCGATGCCACGCATCAGTTCAGGAATTTTTTTGCCGCCAAACAAGAGCAATATGGCAAGGAAAATGAGAATCCACTCACTGCCACCCGGTAAGCTGATGAGGAAAAGATTGTTGAACATAATGATTACAATTGGATAGCAAAGGTAATAGTAAGTTCTGCAATTCGTGTGCAGTAGGGTGGAAATAATAAAACTTATTCGGCCATTCCTAATATATGCTGTATTTCACGCTTTTCCTGCTCAGTAATACTATGCCACGTGCGGTTTTGAAGTCCCATCTCAATAGCGTAAAACATATTCAGGTGAGGCCGGATTCCTCTTGCAATCAGTCGTTTTTTGATTTCTCTGTAGTCAGCCTGCAGGAGGTCTTCCAGCGAGAAAATATCAATATCGTGAAGCATTTGCACCGTTTTTGGACCTATGTTTTTTATAACGGAAAGGGTATTCATAAAAAAAGGGCTATACGTTGCAAGTATAACCCTTTTTGTTGAGCTCCCCCTCCAGGACTTGAACCTGGGACCTACTGATTAACAGTCAGCCGCTCTAACCAGCTGAGCTAAGGAGGAGTTTCCCTAATTGGGACGGCAAATTTATACTTTTAGACTACATGGCAAAAGAAATTTGAAAAATAGTTGTTACAAAAAAAGCGAAAGGGCAATCCTTTAACCGGTCTAAAGCCTAACTTGTTTTCGTTTCTTCTCCAGAAAATGAAGAACGGGCTAATAATTACAAGACTTACTGTATTTAAAAATGCTTCAGCGTAACGTTCTGTGTAATGTAAGTGCCGGCGGGTAAGGAGAACTTGGCTTGCGACCAGGATGGAGGCCCGAAAGTGCCAAATGCATTATTGGAAAATGCAAATCCTTCGGTTGGAATACCAAGCCAATTCTGATTGAGTGCATTATCACTATTCTTATCGTGAAAAAGCGCAATGGCATATTCGCCGGGAGGAACACTATCCATTTTTAATTCCATGTTGTTGCCCGTTACATCAACGATGAGTTGACGGTAGGCTTCGTTGGGGTTATTGAAGCTTGCTTCGGAATTATACAAGGCTACATTCATCTTACCTGTTACATTCAAAATATTTCCCACCTGAATCAGTATGTATTCCGGCTCAGGGCTGTTATTGTTGTTGCCGCTGGTATCAATGGGCTCTTGAATAACTACCGGAGGTGCCGGGTCGGGTGTTTCCTTTTTTTTGCAGGACCACAGAGCAATGCTGAATAGGATGCCGGCAAGGATGATTTTTTTCATTGGGTGGAATTTATTCAAATGTATATAACTAATCTGAATATGAAAATCATTGCAGTTTTTTATTCTGCCGATGTCGCTCCTTATCTCGCTTAGTTTTTTTTACTATAGACTCTTGCAAAGCTTCAGTGAGGTTTACGCCGGTTTGGTTAGCAATGCAAATCAGCACGAACAGCACATCGGCTAATTCTTCAGCCAATTCTATATGTTCGTCGGTGGCTTTAAACGATTGTTCGCCATATCGGCGAGCCATAATACGGGCCACTTCGCCTACTTCTTCGGTGAGGATGGCCATATTGGTGAGTTCGTTGAAATAGCGCACACCATTGGTTTGAATCCACTGATCTATGGTTTGTTGTGCCTCATCTAAAGTCATAAGCGTTATTTTAGTGCTTTAAATATAATTTAATCCTACTTAGTCCTTAATGTATTATGCTTACGAATACCGAACACGCCGAAGCGCTTAATAACCACGAGCAACAGTTTAATTCGATTTATGCCTCACTGAATGTACAACAGCGCATTGCGGTGGATACCCTGCAGGGGCCGGTGCTTGTGGTAGCGGGTCCGGGTACGGGCAAAACACAAATAATTGCCGCACGCATTTGCAACCTGCTCCGAAGCAGTGATGATCAGGTTCAGCCGCAACACATCCTGTGCCTCACCTATACCGATAATGGCGCTGTAAGT
>BJGO01000092.1 GCA_014190535.1 Bacteroidota bacterium
TACAATATTGATGGCCAAACCGGCACACGTCCCACTTTAGGAGAGCACCAGCCTCAGCTACCTTTCTTAACCTGCACATCGCTGCCCCCGGTAGCCATGTTCGAATTATCTGATACAGTTTCATGCTTTGGCGACTGCATTCAGTTTAATGATGCCTCCCTGCATTTTCCTTCATCCTGGCAATGGACAGTTACAGGTCCTGAAAACTTTTCCTCCACCCTCAATAATACGCAGATATGCTTTACTATTCCCGGCACCTATCAGGTTAACTTAAATGCAAGCAATTTTATGGGAAGTAGCAGTTCAACTTCTTCAACAACTATTGAAGTCATTGACAACCCAACTGCTCAATTCACATACAGCCTGGATACAGCCACAAATACTATAACGGTTGTCAACAATTCCACGGCTGCGGAATCGTACAATTGGAGTTTCGGTGATGGAGCTTCTTCTACATTAAATGCACCAACACATACATATACAGAAAACGGTAATTATCAACTGTGTCTTACTTCTGTAAATGATTGTTCTCAAAGTACTTCCTGTGTTGCCATTTCCATTACGATTTCTTCGATTAATGCCTTACAGAATTTTACTAACATGCACTTATTTCCAAATCCTGCCACCGATATCATTTATTTGCCGGCAGATTATCCGATACGTATTATTGAGATATATAATTGTTTTGGGCAGAGGGTGTATACACAGAATATTGGGAATAGTATTCCTGTAAATGATTTGCCACAGGGTATTTACCACGTAGTGATTGAAACATCGCAAGGTATATACTCTGGAAATTTTTGTAAACTATAAGCAGTCTGTAATATGGTATAATCAGATAATCTTATTTTGAGCTTTATACTCATGGTGAATTTTTTTAAGACGTTCATTTTACAGACTTAACCTGAATCCTGTCACACACCATTACGGGATTTAATCTGTCACGATAATCGACACATTTGTCGTGCCGGTAAAAAGCACCACACAGATTAATATTAGTCTTTATGGAACATGATCTCTGTATCCCAAATTCCTCAGTGCTCCATGAAACCGTTCGGAATAACCATGGGCGGCAATGTCTACCAGCTGATTGCCGAAGTGCCAAATTGGTCGGCCGATATTCCGAACTCCTTGATTAACTACAGAAATTTTTTTAAGATTACACATGCCGGCTTACTTTTTTCAGACCATAGTTCCAGTAACTATACTGACCTTAATCGTGTCTACTATTTTATTATGGAACAGGCCCAAGACTGCCAATAAATGGATGATATTATCTATGGGAGGGGTGATACTGGCTGAGGCCTTTACCAGAATTTATTTTTTTTACCTAAAAACTTTGTACTCTTCCTCGACCCGATAGAGGGGGGCGGCGGTGCAGTTAAAGATCATAGGCGCTCAATGGCAGACAGCAAATGATATACGCTTAACAATTGTGGTAGCTACCTTGTTCCTTTACTTAAAAGCCTACGGAATTCTCTGTTCCGCCAAGAAAAGTTAACAGATAAGGGACTGGTTATTCCACTTTTGGCTTCTTGATGGTTTTCATTTGTATGATATCTACCAGGAAGGCAAAGGCCATAGAGAAGTAGATATAGCCCTTAGGGATTTTTACTTCGAAGCCTTCTGCGAGAAGGGCAACACCGATCATCATCAGGAAACACAGCGCTAAAATTTTAAACGACGGGTGATTGCGAATAAATTCACTGATGGGCTTTGAGGCTATAAGCATGATTAACACTGTTATGATAACTGCTGTGTACATAACCCATAATTCCTGCACCATTCCCACTGCTGTAATTATGGAGTCTACCGAGAATACCAAATCAAGTATGAGCACCTCGATGAGTAATTTTCTGAAACTGGCCTGCCCGTGCACAACCGGTTTTTTTTCGGAAGCAATCTCTGCCTTGTAATAAATCTCTTTGGTGCTTTTATATAAGAGAAACAGCCCGCCAATAATCAGGATGAGTTCTTTGCCGGTGAAATCCATAGTAGCCACACTGAATAAATTCTGGTCGAGTTTCAGTATCCAGGAAATAAAAGCCAGCAGAGCCAGACGCATAGCCATAGCGAGTCCTATGCCCCAGTATCTGAGTTTGTTTCGCTGTTCCTGAGGTAGTTTGTCGGCCAGTATGGATATAAAAATAATGTTGTCTATACCCAGAATCACTTCCAGGGCTATCAACGAAATCAGGGGAATGAGTGCTTCGGTCATAAGGTTATTGTATGGTTTGGAATACGGCTAATCTGTTGTTCTATTTTGATGTAGTGTGATAGCGAACGAAAATAACTAAACTATCAAATTGATGAGTAAGACTGTGTTCGATTATTATGTGATGAACCACAAAATATCTTATTCCCTTTCGGTATAGCATTTACATCTACTTTTGTGCGAACCCTTCAGTACTAAGCATGGCCCGCCCTCGAAGATTTGATTCTAACGAAGAAGTTGAAAAAGCACCCATCAACAAAGAAACCTTGAAACAGGCATTGATGCTGTTTCGGTATCTGTTGCCTTACAAGAGCACCTTTGGTGCGGCGCTGTTTTTTTTGTTTCTCTCGAATGTAACCACCATGTTGTTTCCGTTTATCACCGGCAAACTGGTTGATGCGGCTCGCTTGGGCAGTGGAGAACGTATGGGGGTGGCTATCAATGAATATGCCTTTTTGCTAATTGGTATACTGGCTTTTCAGTCAGTATTTTCTTTTTGTCGCATTTATTTGTTTTCGCGCGTTGCCGAATTCTCATTGTCTGACATACGGCGCGACACCTATTCCCGGCTGATTTCTTTGCCTATGCATTTCTTCGCTAACCGCCGCGTTGGTGAACTCAGCAGTCGCCTCAGTGCAGACCTCACACAGATTCAGGGAACACTAAGCAGTTCGCTCGCAGAATTTATTCGCTTACTGCTCACGCTGATCATAGGGATTAGTTTTATACTATACATCTCGTGGAAACTTACGCTGGTTATGATTTCGGTATTTCCGGTATTAATAGCCGTAGCGGTATTGTTTGGCAAACGCGTGCGCAAGCTGAGCCGCGAGGCGCAGGATCAGCTGGCGGAGTCGGGTACGGTCGTGGAAGAAACGCTGCAGGGTATTACCAATGTAAAAGCGTTTACTGCGGAGCATTACGAAGTGAAACGCTACGGCGATCATCTCAGGAAGGCCGTTACCCTGGGTATTAAGAGTTCGGTGTTTCAGGGCAGTTTTGCTTCGTTTATCATCTTCGGTTTGTTTGGTGCTATTGTACTGGTAATGTGGCAGGGCTCCCGCCTGATGGCGGCCGGTGAGTTATCGGCCGGTTCGTTTATTTCATTTATGATGTTTACCATTTTCGTTGGAGGCAGTATGGGTGGCTTTGCTGAGGTTTATAATCAATTGCAACGCACTATAGGGGCCACACAGCGTGTGCGCGAATTACTGAACGAAACACCCGAAGCGGTAAGCGATACGGCAGGCCCCATAGAGGAACCCTATATCCTGAAGGGAAATGTATCGTTCCGAGAGGTGGCATTTCGGTATCCATCCCGCAGGGAAGTAGAGGTGCTTAAAGCAATTTCGTTTGAAGCCGAAGCCGGCAAAAAGATTGCTCTGGTGGGTCCGAGTGGTGCCGGTAAAAGCACGATGGTGAGTTTATTGTTGCGGCTTTATGAACCCGATGCCGGCACCATTTTATTTGATCGGCACGACTGCAAGCAAATCCCCTTAACGCAACTGCGTCGTCAGATGGCTTACGTGCCTCAGGACGTGATATTGTTTGGGGGTACTATCCTCGACAACATACGCTATGGCAAGCCCGATGCGAGCGACGACGAAATCAGATCTGCAGCGCACAAGGCCTATGCCTCCGAGTTTATCGAGTCGTTCCCGGATAAGTATCAAACCATAGTGGGGGAGCGGGGCATCAAACTCAGTGGTGGTCAACGACAGCGTATTGCCATTGCACGGGCCATACTGCGCAATCCGCGCATACTTATTTTAGATGAAGCCACATCGTCGCTCGACTCAGAATCGGAGCGCATGGTACAACTGGCACTGGAAGAACTGATGCAGGGGCGCACCTCATTTATCATAGCGCACCGCCTGAGTACCATTCGCGATGCAGACAATATCCTGGTGCTGAATAATGGAGTTATTTCTGAGCAGGGCACGCACGAACAATTACTGGCTTTACCCGACGGACTCTACAAAAAACTGAACGACATTCAGTTTGCCGACACCGAACATTAAACCCAACAGCATGCGATTTCATTTAAATTGTATGTTTACTTTGTACACACAATCTACTACGCTATGAAAAAATATGTTGCCTTAATCATTTGTGTAATCATGTTTCAGGGCATACAGGCCCAGGACCCTGTTGATGTTCTCGGCTATCAGGTCTATGACAAAACCTTGGCCAATGGTCTTAAAGTAATTGTATGCGAAAAGCCCGGCGGCAGTATGGCCGAAGTGCAGTTGTGGTACCGGGTGGGTTCTAAAGATGAAAAGCCCGGCATACGCGGTATGGCTCATATGTTTGAACACATGATGTTCCGGGGCAGTAAAAAATTTCCGGGAGAGGGTGATGTGTTTATCGACAGCATAACGGCTATGGGCGGTGAGGTAAATGCCTACACATCATTCGACTGTACTGTTTATCACGAAACCGTTCCCCTCAACAAAATGAAAACGGTTTTTGCCATGGAGGCCGATCGTATGGAAAATCTGATACTGGATCAACGCACGCTTGATATTGAACGTCAGGTAGTAGGCGAGGAGCTGCGCAATGGAAACAGTAACTGGTTCCGTAAGGTTTTGGGAGATGTTTATGAGCAACTCTATCCCGATAATCATCCCTATCGTGTTGATGTAATCGGTTATCTTGATACCATACTGATGTTCTCAACAAAGCAATGCCAGGATTTTTACAATCAGTATTATGCGCCCAATAATTGTGTGATGATAATTGTGGGTGATGTGAAGCACGACGATATTTTCAAAACGGCCGAAACGTATTTCAGTGGTATTACTAAACGAGTACGTCAATCCCGTGTTACGTCTCAAACGATTACGGCATCCGCGATTCGCTGTGAAGAGTTCAGTGTGGATTTTCCGGTTCAGCTATATGGCTATCTCATACCGCAACCTGCTGTTGGTCAGCCCGATTATCACGCATTCCTCATGGCCAAAGATCTTTTATTCAGTAATCCCAATGCCATATTGCCAACGATGATCGTTGATGAACAACGTCTGGCCTATGGCATGATGCAGGTAAGCGACAACCGATCCCTGTACAGTAGTTTTTGTCAGATTTACATACCGATGAACGCCGCTCCAGGTAACATCAAGGTTAAGAAAATGATCAGCGGCGAACTCACCTCCGTTTTTGAGGAGGGTTTCGACGATGAAGCCATTGCGGCCTACATCAGCCACCTCGAAGCACAACAACAACTGAATGCTTACAACAATAAATACATTGCCGATCTGCTCGGTAAGGCTGAACTCTACTATCCCGATTATCGCTACTGGAACGAGGATATCAATCAGTTTAAAAAACTCGATGCCGCTTCACTATCCAAGTATGCTAAGAAATATTTTACCACAGATGCTTATCGTGTAGTTAACATTAAACCCATCATGAACTGATATGAAAAAAATAGGACTGCTTACTATCCTCCTGTTTGGTGTTACAGCAACACTCTTTTCTCAGCCTATACCGAGCGTTGAGGAATGGACGCTGGATAACGGACTAAAAGTATTTTTTATACCCTACGGAAAACTGAAAACAACCAGTGTAGCGCTATATATTAACTTCGGAAAAAAGAACGAAGCCCCCGGTCAGCAATTATACTCGGAGATTGCCGTTCAGTGTATGTCGTTTGGCAATGCCACCTATAGCAAATCACAACTTAAGGAAGAACTCTTTAAAATGGGTACGGCAATGAATACATCGGTAAACGAAAATTATACGGTGGTGGAAGCCTCATTTACTGATCGTGATCTGGATAAAGGCATGAAACTGATGTCTGCCGCTGTCATTCAGCCGGTGTTCCCTGAACTGGAGATACAGCAATTTATCACACAAACGCTAGATTACAACAACCCGATGAAGATGGATATTGTGGAGCAGGCCGCCCTGTATGCCAATACCTGGGTGTATGGAAAGGATAACCCTATAGGGCGTTGTTATCAAGTGGCTACACTTAAAAAAACTCCGGTAACAGATATCAAAGATTTTTATGCATTCAACGTAACCCCTAAAAATAGCCGCCTGGTGGTGTGCGGCAACTACGACAAAGAGGCCGTGAAACAAATGATCAGGAATCATTTTGGATCGTGGAAAGCGCAGTTTGGTGAAGTGAACGGCGTGAGCTTCGAAAGCCCGCAGATGAAAGGTAAAGAGTATGGGTTTATTAACCGAAAGGAGGCCGAGCAGGCCGCACTGTTATGGAATAAAAACGGGCCGGTGCCCGGCTCCAAAGACGAACTGCCTTTTCTGATGGCCAATGTTATTTTTAATAATGTGCTCTTTAAGGAAATCCGTGAGAAAGGCGGTAAAACTTATGGCATCAGCTCACAATATAATCCGTACAGCGGCTCTTCGATATACAAAGTCCTCACACAGGTGCGCAACGAAGAAGTGGTAAATACCATCAGGTTATTCGATGCCGCCCTAAAGTCATTTTATGAAAAAGGGTTGAGCGCTACCGATTTGAAAACTGCCAGAAAGAATCTGAAAAACAACTGGCAGATGATACAGTCTCCCGATGAAGTGATTTCGTTTTTTAACCCGATTATCTACAGTAAACCTGCTGTGCGCAATACCTACCTTACTGTTGTTGATGCCGTGCTTCTGGAAGATGTAAACCGGGTTATTAAAAAATATTTTACTCCCGACAATTATAAGCTCATGATCAGTGGAGACGAAACGGCTTTGGAAAAACAACTGCTGGAGTTAAAACCGATGCGCAGGTTTACACTAAAGGACCTGGAGATGTATACCACGGCTACCGGACAATAGGAATGCGGATGTTTGGGTTGATATGGCTTTCGTAGCGTTTCAGTTCTTCGGCTACTTTTTCGCTCCATTCTCTCTGAGCATTAGGGTTAATGCCATGGTTGGTTTGCTTGTCGTATATGAACTGATACGATTTCCACTCCCGTTCGTATTTGGTGTAAATGGAGTCGAGCGTGGATTTGAATTTGCCCGGCACATACTCCGTTTCCGATAATTCTTTTCTGATCTTGCGGGCAAACAATTCAGTGATGTTGAAATGGTTTTGTTCGTGTAGCAGGAGGCGATCTGTTTTGGCGTAGTCTTTTACCCAGGAGCCGTAATAATGAAACACAGCCCGAATCTCATAATTGATATGACCGGGGCGAACAAATTCAAAACTCACCACGATACTACTTTTGGTAAGGGCATCATCGTCGGAGAATTTATCGGCACGGCCCCTGAAGTCGGCCCACGAGAGCACACGTATACTGCGCCATTGCAAGGTGTCGTATGGCTGTGCATCGGCCCAACCGGTATTCATAAAAATACAGGTGAACAGTAAGCAACCGATGCCGGTGATTAAAACTCGTATGTAATTATTTAGCAATGTGATGGTAAAGTTGGTGAATATATTTATTCTGCTCAACTATGCAAGTGACTTATCGTCGTTTGGATATTTTATTACGACTAATGGCTCGTTGCCGGCTACATTTGTGTCTGCCGGAGCCAAATTCGCGGAGGGCGGCATGTTTGGTTTGTCTGCCTTGCATCCGTTTGCGCCACATCCTGAACGAACTGGCCTTCATATGGCGTCGCATCAGTTCAATAACCTCCTGTTCGCTCAGCCCGAACTGAAAGGTGATTGCTTCAAATGGCGTACGGTCTTCCCAGGCCATTTCAATGATGCGATCGATGTCCGGCGAACTTAACAGACTCATAACAAGTAAACCTTTCAAACAGCCAAATGTTTTATGGCCATGAAAAAATCTGACCTGCCGGTAAAAATATGTGCCGTTTGCAAACGACCATTCTCCTGGCGTAAAAAATGGCAACGCTGTTGGGATGAGGTCAGATACTGTAGTGATGCCTGCAGAAAAAAACGCTCATCGGCGGGCAATAAATCCGGCGATATTTAATGCGTTGCCGCTCCTTAAAAAAACAGATTCTTTAATAAGTTGCTCCGGAAAAAAGGTATAGCAGGAGTTTGATATTGACTTATTTTCGCAGGCGACTTATTTAACCCAAATCTCCCGCTTAATTACTCCCGTTTTTATTGAACGCACGGAAACTACTTCGTTCACGAGTAATAAACTCGCTTAACGTTTAATTACTGTCGGCTTCAGCCGGCAGAAAGGAAAAATCCACCCCACAGGGGCTTTAGCCCAAAGGGTGGTTTGGTTCAAAAAAGTGTCATCCGCTTTTCTTTGTTTTGAAACAAAGAAAAGCGCCAAAAGAAAATTCAAGACGAATCGATCATCCCTCACGCAGGGGCACGTGCACCCCGGCGATTCGCCAAACGGCCCGATGCGTAAGGAGAGCTGATAGCTTTAAAAAATTGGCTTGATATTTTTTTTAATTACTGTCGGCTTTAGTCCAAACGATGTAAAGGTGGTTCGAAAACGGTTGCGGGGCGTGATGTAGTTCATAAAATGATTACAAGGCATGAAATACTTCATGAATTACATTGCAACAAACTCCTTTTGGACATTTGAATTGTGGAGAGTAAATTCACAGTCTGACGTTATGCCCAATATTACAAAGACAGTAAAGATAAATTAAGTATTAACCTTCAGCTTTTATACAAATGACATTATGTTAGATAAATTGAAGTGGAATAAAAATTGTTTTTTATATTTCATAAAAAGAAAATGAAAAAGAGTAAATTAACAGTAACTAGCTCAAGTATTTTGTCATATGCTGGGATTAAAACACTTGAAAATAAGATTGATCCATATACAAGAATGTCATTAGGACTTCTTGCAACAGTAGGTTTATCACTATCAGAAAATCAAACAACCAGAAATATTGGATTAGGGCTTGGTATAGCATCTTTGCTACAGCTATTAGCCATAAAAAAAGGAGGAAAAATAACGCGGAATGATTCAAATATTAAAATTTATATTTTAGACGAGAATCAAGGCGTGACAATATTAGAGCCTGGTCAAACTCCAAGTAATTCCATCGATGGAATAACATTCAAAGGATTAAATGGAGTTTTTAAAGTGTCTGATGGTGTATACGTCGAATTAGGAACGGACAATAGTATCAATTATTCGTTTGGATTTGGGAAGCTTATAAATCAGAATTTAAGAAGTGGGGGCTATAAGTCAAAACAATGGGTTGACCAGCAAACCGATCTTCGTTGGCAAGAATTATACAGTAAATCAATTTAATACTGGGCATAACAGCACATTTGCAATAGGGGGGGCGTGCTTCGCAGACAGTTTTGTGATAGGTTCAATTGCAGTTCTTCGATTGAACTTTTGTGCTCCGAAATCGCCACCTTCTTGTAGCTGCCAACCGTCAGGCTGTGAAATAACTTACAATGCATCGCAACGGTGTTTTTTTGTTGCTCCTATATGCTTCTGTTGCCTCATAACATTCATTTAAGCGAAGCATTTTTTTAAGCGGCTATGCTCCACGCTAATTTTATCTTCGCGCTATTCGCTTCTAATGAGGTCTGTTTTTGATGCGCACAGACTATCCCTTTATAAGTCCTCTTACTTTTATACAACGGTTCTAAAACGGTTGCGGGGCGTGATGTAGTTCATAAAATGATTACAAGGCATGAACATACTTCATGAATTACATTGCAACAAACTCCTTTTGGACATTTGAATTGTGGAGAGTAAATTCACAGTCTGACGTTATGCCCAATATTACAAAGACAGTAAAGATAAATTAAGTATTAACCTTCAGC
>BJGO01000093.1 GCA_014190535.1 Bacteroidota bacterium
TTAACAGCTATTTCGACCGTGCTGCAGCATTCACCAATTATCCACAGGGACTTTTAGATCAGATAAAAGCCTGTAACAGCGTATACCGCATGCGTTTTCCGTTGAAACGAGGAAATAATATTGAAGTTATTGAAGCCTACCGTGTACAGCACAGCCACCACAAAGTGCCTTGCAAAGGTGGAATTAGATACAGTATGGCTGTAAATCAGGATGAAGTTATGGCTCTCGCAGCGTTAATGACCTACAAGTGTGCCATTGTTGATGTGCCTTTTGGAGGCGGAAAGGGCGGAATTAAAATTGATCCAAAACAATATACTGAAGAGGAGTTGCAACGCATTACACGCAGATATACCGCAGAATTAATTAAGAAAAATTTTATTGGCCCCGGTGTTGACGTTCCGGCACCTGACTTTGGTTCAGGTGAGCGTGAAATGTCTTGGATCATGGATACTTATGTGGCCTTTCATCCAAATCAGATTGACGCTTATGCATGTGTAACAGGTAAACCTGTTAGTCAGGGTGGTGTGCGTGGTCGAAAGGAAGCAACAGGCAGAGGTGTACAT
Organism: Bacteroidota bacterium; assembly: GCA_014190535.1. Taxonomy (GTDB): domain Bacteria; phylum Bacteroidota; class Bacteroidia; order Chitinophagales; family UBA10324; genus BJGO01. Next base: position 564 of record BJGO01000093.1, read on the forward strand.
TATGGTATTCGCGAAGCAATGAGCATTGCAGAGGATATGAAGAAACTTGGTTTAACAACCGGTGTCAGTGGTAAGCGAGTTGTTGTGCAGGGTTTAGGTAACGTTGGCTATCACTCTGCCAAATTCTTTGTTGAAGACGGTGCTATTCTTGTAGGCTTGGCTGAAGTTGATTGCGGGTTATACAATCCTAAAGGTTTGGATCTGGAAGATGTTATGGCATGGAAAGCTCAACACAAAAAGTTGAGCAACTATCCCCGTGCAAAAGTTATCAAGACTATGGCGGCATTGGAATTAGATTGCGATATACTTATACCAGCGGCCCTCGAAAATCAGATAACCGAAGAAAATGCTCCTAAAATAAAAGCTAAAATTATTGCAGAGGGAGCGAATGGTCCGGTTACTCCTGAAGCAGAAAATATTTTGACTAAGAAGGGTGTGATGATCGTTCCTGATATGTATCTCAATGCAGGAGGTGTAACCGTATCCTATTTCGAATGGTTGAAGAATCTCTCTCACGTACGTTTTGGTCGTATGGATAAGCGCTTCACAGAAAACAGCAATTCACAACTGTTAAGCACTATTGAGAAGTTTACCGGAAAAAGTGTTACGCCGCAAGAGCGTTTACTCCTTACTCATGGTCCCGACGAAATTGATCTGGTAAATTCCGGTCTCGAAGAAACGATGATTGGTGCATACCACGATATACGTAATACACTAAAAGCAAACAAGAAGATTCCTAATCTTCGCACTGCGGCCTTTGTTACCTCAATTACTAAAGTTGCCGAGTCCTATTTGAGTTTAGGTATTTTCCCATAAACGTTCTACTATAATTTATCATGAACATAAAAGCCGCGAATAGCGGCTTTTATGTTTTCGTGCTATACTCTGTTATACTCGGGAATCGCCTCACATTGAACTGAATGATGAAAGCAAATTGTTTGTATTCCATTGGATAAAACAAGGTAAGGCGCTTTCAGTTGTATATTATAGCGCAAGGCCTGCATTAATACATCCTCATCCAGCAAGATCGTTGGTGCTTTGCACTCAATCAATATCATGGGCATACCGGTATGAGAATAAATAACAATATCACCTCGTTTATTTAGTTTATTGTAAATAATTCCGTGTTCCATTTTCATTAACGATACGGGATATTTTTTTTCTAGGAGCAAATACTGTATGAAGTGTTGCCTCACCAGTTCCTCCGGTGTAATCTCGATCCATTTTTTTCTGACCGGATCGAATACTTTGTTACGGTTTATTTTAACCGGATATTTATCAAAAGCAATCGAAGTCATCCTTAATCATTGCGATCGATACGCCAATCGATGGGGGTTAAATTAAGCGAAGCAAGAATTTCATTTGATCTGATGAAATGATTGCAACCAAAGAATCCATTGTTTGCAGAAAACGGAGAAGGATGCGCCGCAACCAGAATATGATGTTTAGTGCTATCTATTAAAGGAATTTTTTCCTGGGCAAATTTCCCCCATAACAAAAAGATGATATTGTTTTTTTGTTCTGATAATTTGGAAATTACAGCATTGGTGAAGTATTGCCAACCCAAATGATGGTGCGATGCTGGTTGGTTTGCTCTAACGGTTAGCAAGGCGTTAAGGAGGAGTACACCTTGTTTTGCCCAGTATTCCAGATTACCATGCGTGGGTATAGGGTAATGGTATTCGAGTTCTAATTCTTTGAAAATATTAATAAGAGAGGGGGGCGGTTTGATGCCGTCAGGCACAGAAAAACTCAGTCCGTGAGCCTGACCTGCCCCATGGTAGGGGTCTTGCCCTAATATTACAACTTTAACGCTGTTGAATGGTGTAAGATTAAATGCATTGAAAATTTGAGGACCTGCAGGATAAATGATTTGACCTGCCTTACGCTCCTCTTGAAGGATTTTTTTTATTTCAGCAAAATAGGGAGAAGTAAATTCACGCTCGAGTACTGTTCTCCAGCCTGTTTCAATCTGCACCTGTGATGTAACAATTTGTTGCATTTTACAAATCTATTAAACAACAATCTCATGTTATATTTGCGCAACCAAACGAGGTCCGGTAGCTCAGTTGGATAGAGCATCAGCCTTCTAAGCTGAGGGTCATTGGTTCGAATCCAATCCGGATCACAAATACAATTCAGAAGTCGGCTCAGTTCGCCTTAAATATTTAATACAACATCATGTTATTTGTCAAAAAATCTACAATACCAAAAGCAGGCAAAGGCTTATTTACCGATACGTTTATTAAAAAAGGTGCATACATCATAGAATACACCGGGGATATAGTAACGTGGGATGAGGTGATTAAGCGTTCAGAGGCCGGCAGAGGAGGTTATGCATTTTATGTAACTAAAAAAAAATGTATTGATGCGTTTGATCATCCTGAATCACTGGCTCGCTATGCTAATGATGCCCGTGGAACCGGTCGAATCGATGGGTTAAAAAACAATGCTGTGTACGCCATAAAGAGGGCAACCGGATTTATACAGGCAACCCGAAATATTCAAGCAGGTGAAGAAATATTGGTTTGGTATGGTCCGGATTATTGGAAGGAGCACGAAGAGGAATTGAAGGCTTTTAAAAAACGAGTTCGAAGTGAGGCCGCCAAAAAAGGTTGGTTAAAAAGAAAGCGAGCTAAGAAATAATCGTTCACTACGTTAGAAATTCATTCAAATAAAAAAGCCCGGAACCCCGGGCTTTTTTATTTACTTACTTTAGATTACTTTAATTCTAATGCGGAAGAACCAATATTATAACCATCCTGATATACTTCAATGGTGTATTTGCCTTTAGCAAATCCACCGGCTGCGCCTTCCCAGTACATACACACATTTTTCTTTTTTTGCTCGTAGTTGATTTCTTGTTTCATGGTGTATTGGGATTTTTCGCCACTTTCAGCTAGTTCAAAAACACCGGAGCCCTGACTTTGCACTGCTAATGTAACCCCCTCCGGACTTACAATTCGTAATAAAAACTCCTTAGTGCCGGGGTCAGAAATTTTATTTTCATCTACATCAAAACATACTCGTATACTTTCAGTTTTTTTAGACGATCTTGTTTCGATTTCTTTTTTCTTTTTACCTCTTCCAAAAACTCCTGTAGCTTTTAAGTTTTGTGCTTTTAATAGCGCACCTATTGTTGCTTTTTTTGCTAGAACTTTATTTTGTTGTTTGAGTTGACCGTTTTCGTCAAGAGTGTTGTTCAGTTGTTTTCCTAATTCTTCTTTCTGTTCAATCAATATCCCTTTTTCTTTTTCTAGGACAGAAATTTGGTTTTTCAGGTCGCTGATAAGACTTTGCAGCATCTCAACCTGTTTTTTGTACTCAGTATCAGATATTTTCTTGTTCTTTAATGCATTGTCCAATGATGCCTTCATTTTTTTGATTTCTGCCTCTTTGATGTCCAGCAAACTGTCAAGGCTTTGGTTTTGACCTCTCAGTGAACTTAACTCTTCAAGCGCAGTTGAATATTTTGCATTGAGATCCACAATGCGCATGCTGTCAATGTTTAGAGCCTCAGTAAGCGCGATGGTCTGAGTCTCTTTTTGAGTGTACTTTACATAAAGAAAGATATTAACTCCAACTAAGAGGGCAATTAAGATGATTAATATGAGCGTCCTGTTGTTTTTAGAATCATTTTTTTGTTCTGGTCTTTGATTTTCCATTTTTTTAGATTTTTAGTGAGTTAATGACTGGTCAATAATAGGCACTGTAATCGACAAATGGTATTTAAACATCGACGAATATTAACATTTAGCTGATTATTGTGTATCATATTATGACAGGTCAAATGTACGTGATTGAATATGATAACTACCTGATAATTAATGATTATAATAAGATTTGCAATGTGGATAACACGTAATCTTGAACAATATTATGCAAATTTCATTGTTGCTTGAAGCAAGAATAACTTTAAAATTGATGATGGTATAGATCAGATGATAGACTCTGAAAGTGTCATATAGTTAAAACGAACGTTGTCAATACAACAAGTATTTTAGCAGACTGATATGAAGATACTCTGCATAGGTCGAAATTACGCTGAACACGCCAAAGAGCTAAAAAACGACATACCTGAAAGTCCGGTAGTCTTTATGAAGCCTCAAACGGCCCTTTTAAAAGATAACAAACCATTTTATCTGCCGTCATTTTCAAAGGAGATGCACTATGAAACTGAATTGGTCTTTAGAATTGGCAAAAATGGCAAGTCTGTACAAGCGAAATATGCCTTATCATACATTGATGCCTTTACCGTTGGTATCGATTTTACGGCCAGAGATCTTCAATCTGTCTGCAAGCAGAAAGGTCTGCCCTGGGAAATAGCCAAGTCGTTTGATAACAGTGCTGCTATCGGTACTTGGCTTTCAATTAATGAAAGCAAGGACATACAAGATATTAACTTTAGCTTGTTGTTAAACGGAATACCTGTCCAAAAGGGAAACAGCAAGGATATGTTATTCTCCCTTGATAAGATTATAGCTTACATTTCCGTATACTTTACTCTTCAGCAAGGTGATATCATATTTACAGGAACACCGGTAGGTGTTTCATCTGTGAAGATCGGTGATGTTCTTGAGGCATTTATTGAAGAAAAGTCACTACTAAAATTTGAAATAAAATAAACATTATGAGCAAAATAATATTAAACGTTTATTGCCTGGTGTTTTTAATCACCCTATGTTGTTTTTTTAATTACCATGTTTCAGCACAGAAGATTAGCGTAACAGAGTCAACAAAAGAAATGAGTTTGGGAACTGTTCCGGCTCAATGTGTCAGCATATATGGTGTTGATGATAAAACAATTCTAAAAGAATACTCCAGACATCTTTCGAGATTCAAAACAAATCCTGAAATTCGTAAGGGCGAATTAATGGCGATAAATATTAGGCTGAATGATTTTCCCAACGATACCATCTCGATTTATGCAAATACCGAGTCTGCCGGTAAGGATGAGATACGACTTCAACTATTTATTCAAAAAGGAACTTTTTGGCTTAAACAGCAGGAGGCAATAGTTAAATACCTTAGAGAAGATCTTCATTCCTTTGCTGTGGAGCAATGTAAACGACCGGTTGAATCTAATATCACAAAAACAGAAAAAAATATTGATCAAAAACAGAAAGAGATTTCTGATGTATTCAAAGAGAATGGTAAACTGAATGAAGAGGCTGAAGAATGCAAGAAAACGATAGAACATAACAATCAAAAAGTGAGCGAGAATGAATCGTACATCCTCACCCTAAATAAAGAACTTGAGGATATTAAAAAGCAATTAGCTGATTTACAGGAACAATTAAAGAATATAAAATAAAACAACTACTAAATGACCAAGCCTAACGAAATCGTTGAAAGACCTAAAGGTTTTGACTTTAAATCCCTGTTACCTTATCTGATCGCAGTAGGTGTATTCTTTATAGTTACCCTGATTTTCTTCAAGCCCATGATCATTGACAATAAAATAATGAACCAAAGTGATATTGTTCATTACAAAGGTATAAGCAAGGAAACACAGGACTATCGGGCCAAATATGGTAAGGAGCCGCTCTGGACGAACTCGCTATTCAGTGGTATGCCTGCATTTCAAGTATCTACATTATACAATGGCAATTTAACGCATTACGTGCACTCAATTTTACAACTTGGCCTGCCGCATCCTTCCGGATTATTGTTTTTAGCTTTTATTTCTTGTTTCATATTATTTATTGTACTCGGTATAAACCCCATACTCAGTATTACCGGGGCCTTGGCTTTTGGGCTATGCTCATACAATCTGGTTATCCTTGAAGCAGGTCACAATACCAAGATGGCGGCAATGGCTTATATGCCAATGGTGACAGCGGGATTAATCTTATTATTCAATAAAAAATATTTATGGGGCTTTATTCTTTTTTCCCTGTCACTTGCTTTAGAGATAAAAGCCAATCATCTTCAAATTACCTATTACCTAGCAATTTGTCTTTTTATATATGGACTTGTGGAGGCGATTCAAACAATCAGGAACAGAGAGACGATTCATCTGATGAAAGTGGCCGGCTTGGTTATTGCCTCAGCGTTGGTTGGTGTGGCGTCTAACACATCCTTGCTTTGGAGCACCGCTTCATATATGAATCACTCCATAAGAGGTAAATCAGAATTATCATCCAATACGCAATCAAGTGGAGGATTGGATAAAGATTATGCATTCTCCTGGAGTTATGGCAAGATGGAAACATTCACTTTGCTTATTCCTGATTTTTATGGAGGCAGTTCAAATCATGCCCTCAGCGAAAAGTCTGCTGTGGCAAAGGCTTTCAATGACAGAGGCATTGCAGGACAACAGGCCACTGAATATTTATCACAAATGCCGATTTATTGGGGAGATAAACCATTTACATCAGGACCGGTTTACCTTGGCGCTGTTGTATGCCTGTTCTTTCTGTTAGGCATGTTCATTATCAAAGATCGAATTCGTTGGTGGTTGCTTGGAGCAACCATGTTTACGATTTTTTTGGCTTGGGGTCGAAACCTGATGTGGTTTAATGATTTGTTCTTTTACTACTTACCCGGATATAACAAATTTCGAACAGTTGAAATGATCCTGGTAATACCTCAGCTCACATTTGCCATAACTGCCGTGCTGGCCTTACATCAAATTTGGTTAGGTAAAATTTCTAAAGATGAGCTGCTTAAATACCTAAAAATTTCAGCAGGTATAGCCGGAGGTTTATGCCTCTTTTTTGCAACACTTGGATCAGGATTTTTTGACTTTAACGGACAGTCAGACGGCAGTTATCCGGATTGGTTAATAAGTGCATTAAAGGACGATCGCAAAAGTCTGTTGCAATCGGACTCGTTTCGATCTTTGATATTTATATTGTTAAGTGCGGTTGCGGTATGGCTGATGCTTAAAGATAAAATCAATAAAAATGTATTTGCCATATTGATTGGTTTACTTATGGTAATTGACCTGGTTCCGGTATCATTTCGATATTTCGGAGATAAAAATTTTGTACCTAAATCAACATATGATGCTGTTTTTCAGCCTACACAGGCTGACTTAATGATTAAACAAGATCCGAACATATCCTACAGAGTTTTAAATCTTGCAGGCAATACATTTAATGATTCTCGCACCTCTTACCATCACAAATCTATTGGTGGCTACAGTGCCGTTAAGATGAGGCGTTATCAGGAATTAATCGAAAATCAAATCTCAAAAAATAACCCGGATGTTATTGATATGCTGAATAGTAAATATTTATTGGTTAGTGGCGGTGAGGATAAGGAGCCTATAGCTCAGCCTAATCCATCTGCCTGTGGTAATGCGTGGTTTGTAGATTCATTATTGTTTGCAGAGAATGCTGATGAGGAGATGAATCGCATAGGTCCTATGTATTCGATTAAAACACTTAATAATTCGAGCCTATCAGTCAATGGCAAAAAAATTACCGAAGCGCAGGTAGGAAATCACGATAACATCTTAGTGGACACCTTCAAAATAGATATCAGCAGCGCCAGACTTTTGCTTGGTCAGTCGGATACATTTGGCCTTGATCAAAAAACAAGTCGCAATGGTTCGAATGAGACTAAATTATTATCCAAAAAAGAGGGTGCTGAATCATTATTTACAATGGAACGAAACTATCGATTTAATCCAAGACGCTATGCGGTTATCGATAAGCGATATGCTGAATATGTTAACGCATTAAAATTACAACCTGACTCCGGTGCAAAAATTCAATTAATAACCGCTGAACCTAATCATTTGGTTTATACCACCGAAAGAATCAATGAAGGTTTTGCTGTAATGAGTGAAATCTATTATCCTGACGGATGGAACATTTCCATTGATGGTAAGTCTGCCGAATGCATCAGGGTGAATTATGTACTGCGTGGTATGCGAATTCCTGCTGGAAAACATAAAATTGAATTTACGTTTGAACCTGACAGTTTTATTGTCGGGGAGAAAATTTCCATGGCCGCATCCGGATTATTGCTGTTGCTGTTATTAGGTATCAGTATTAAAGATCTTTTCATGAAACGTAAACCGGATTAAATAACCACTGGAGAGCCATTTTGAAGCGGGTATTGATTATCACTTATTACTGGCCACCGAGCGGTGGAGCAGGTGTTCAACGTTGGCTGAAAATGGTGAAGTACCTCCGTTCATTTGGTTGGGAGCCGATAATTTATACTCCGGAAAATCCGGCTTATCCGGTGCTGGACCAAACCTTGCAAAACGATATCCCCGAAGGGATCGAAATATGGAAACATCCCATTTGGGAACCTTATGAATGGTATAAAAAATTCACGGGACGCAAAAAGTCGGAGCATGTATTTTCAGGATTTATGCAGGAGAAAAAAAAGAAGGGATGGAAGGATGATGTTGCTCTATGGATACGTAGTAACTTTTTTATACCTGACGCCAGAACGTTTTGGATAAAACCATCAATTCAGTTTCTTACAGAAAAACTAAATGATGCACCTGTCGATTTAATTGTGAGCACCGGACCACCTCATAGTGCGCATTTGATTGCCTTGGGTGTGAAGAATAATACCCGTATCCCATGGATTGCAGACTTTCGTGATCCCTGGACTAAGATTGATTACTTCCATCAACTCAAGTTAACCAAAGCGTCTAGGACTAAACATGAATCATTGGAACGTGATGTACTTGTTAATGCTGATGCTGTATCTTGTGTTAGTTGGCATTGGGCTGATGATTTCAAAACCATGAGCGGTCGTTCTGTGCTTGTGATTACTAATGGCTATGATGAGGAAGATTTTAATAACATTATTATAGAACCTTCAGAACGATTTACAATAAGTCATATCGGCTCGATGAACGCAGACCGAAACCACAAATCTTTATGGTCGGCTTTACAGCGTTTATGCGCTGATTTACCTAATTTCAAACTTGATTTTCAACTTGTGTTGATTGGCAAAAATGATACACAGGTTTATGATGATATCCAAAAATATAATCTCGGCGCAAATTTGTTACACCTCGACTATTTACCACATGATCAAATAGCATACTATCAGTGTAATGCCACGGTATTATTATTATCACTTGGCAATATGCCTAGTGTTCATGGTTTACTTCCGGGGAAATTATTTGAGTATCTGGCTGCACGAAGACCAATATTGGTTATTGGCCCGGAGGACGGCGACAGCTCACGTATT